>DATNLV010000087.1:0-3614 GCA_035602665.1 Bryobacteraceae bacterium
AGTACGTCCGGCTTCGTCTACGCGTTTGCAGTCGTTGTATGGTTTGCGCTGCCTGCGCTGTCGCTGGCGCTGGGTTTCTGGGTAGCTGCCATCCGGCCGCGAGACACCAGGGCCTGGATGCTGCTGGGCCTGCTGTTGGGGCTCATCCCGTTTCTGATGAACGCCGCGGGCGGCAGGCTCGACCCAAACGGCTGGCCCGCGTTCTTACGGCTACCCGCCCTCGCTTATACGGCTCTGGCTTTCACTACGTGGCCGATCTGGATGATGCTGTTCGGCGTCTATTTCCCCGAGCGGTGGAACCTGGATCGCCGTGCGCCGTGGGCCAAGTGGATACTGATTGTTCCGCTGGCGATGCTGGCGATCCTGAAAACCGCTTGGGCGATAGGGTCGTCGGAGAACTTCGATGCGACGGCGTTTCTTGAGCCCTGGGTCGAGCGGTCGGAGGGTATCTCCGCGCTTCTCACGATGACCGCTTTGTCGCTCTTCTTTATCGGCCTCCAGTTGAAGGCACGCGAACCCAAGACGGAACCGGATTCCCGCCGGCGCCTGAGGCTGCTCCACAGGGGCGCCTCGTGGAGCTTCGTGCCGCTGGCCTTGATTTGCACCTGGAACCTGGGCGTCAAAGGGCGTTGGCCCATTCCCGAAGGCCCTTTTCTGGCCTTCGCCCTGGTCTGGCTGTTCGGCTTTCCGCTCACCATGGCCTACGTGATCGTCGTGCAGCGAGCGTTGGACGTGAAGGTCGTGCTCCGTATGGGCGTCCAGTACGCTCTGGCGCAGGGCAGCCTCCGCACGCTGCAGGTTCTGTGCTCGGCGGGCGCCGCGCTCCTGGCGCTGCTGCTGGCGCTCGATCCGAACACCGACCGTTTGCGGAAGATCCTGTTGATCGCCGCGGGCATTGCGGTTGTCTTTGTGTTGCGAAGGTTTTCCGGAACGGCCCGCTCGTGGGTGGACCGCAGGTTTTTCCGCGAGGCCTACCAGACCGACCAGATTCTGAGCGAGCTGAGCGAAGCGGTTCGTAGCGTGACCGACGCGGGCCGCTTGTTCGAAATGGTAGGGCGGCGCATCGCGGAGTCGCTTCACGTCGATCGCGTCGCGGCGCTGGTGCTGGCCGACAACGGTTATGTGCCGGCCTTCGCATTGGGATATCCCTCCGCTCCCGACGCTCGGTTCCCGGCCGGCTGGGCCGTGATTGAAGAGCTCCAGCGTGACCAGGCGCCGCTTTACGTCGACCGCGCTGAGCGTGCCGGCGATGAGGAGGGTGACGAACTGGCGAAGCTCGACTCCGAGTTGCTGTTGCCGCTCGCGGGTAAGGACAGCTTGCTCGGATTCCTGAGCCTGGGGCCGAAGCGTTCCGAAGAACCCTACTCGAAGACCGACGTGCGCCTGCTTCGGTCGGTCGCGGCGCAGGCGGGACTGGCGCTCGATAACACCCGGCTCATCGCGGCCGTGGCCGCCGAGACGGCCAAGCGCGAAGTGCTGAACCGCGAGATGGAGATCGCCCGCGAGGTGCAGCAGCGGCTGTTTCCGCAAGCGCTGCCTCCGGTCGATGGCCTCGAATACGATGGCGCGTGCCGCCCGGCGCTGGGCGTCGGCGGCGATTACTACGACTTCCTGGCCTTGAGCGGTGGGCGTCTGGGAATCGCGATCGGAGACATCTCGGGCAAGGGAGTCCCCGCGGCGCTGCTGATGGCGAGCCTGCAGGCATCCGTCCGCGGCCAGGCGCAGAGCGGGTCGGCGAGCCTGGCGTTGCTCATGCAGACCGTGAGCCGCCTGGTCTTCGACGCGTCGCCGTCGAACCGCTACGCGACGTTCTTCTACGCCGAGTACGAAGCCGGCCCGCGAAAGCTGCGGTATGTGAATGCCGGCCACAATCCGCCGATGCTATTCCGCGGCGAGGAGCTTTTGAGGCTCGAAACTGGCGGCCCGGTAGTGGGCATGTTCCGCGACGCGCGCTACGACGAAGCGGAAGTGCAGCTCGAAGCGGGCGACGCGATGGTGATGTTCACCGACGGCATCAGCGAGTCGATGAACGCCGCCGACGACGAATGGGGCGAGGACGAGCTGGCGCGCGCCGCGCGGGAGTGTCTGAGCCTTCCGCCCTCGGAGGCGATCGCGCGCATCATGCAAGCGGCCGACCGCTTCGCCGCCGGAGCCCCCCAGCACGACGACATGACGCTGGTGGTCATGAAAGTGGCCTGACCCCGTGGGGCAGGACTCCAGTCCTGCAGCGGGTCTCCAGACCCGCCGGCGCCTCGTTTGCAACCTGGCCCCCGCGGTGCGAATCATCGATGTATATGCCCATCGTGCAACTCGGCGGAGCCCCTCCCGTGACCGTCGAGGATCCGGTCTGCCACATGCGGGTCGATCCCAAAACCGCGCGCTTCGAACACCAGCACCAGAACAAGACCTACTACTTCTGTTGCCAGGGCTGCCGCGACAAATTCCGTGCCGGCCCCGCGAAGTACCTCGCGCCAGCGCCTCCGCCCGCGCCCGCGAAGCCCGGCGTCCCCTACACCTGCCCGATGCATCCCGAGGTGCGCCAGATGGGCCCCGGCGCATGTCCGAAGTGCGGCATGGCGCTCGAGCCGGTGGAGGTCACCGCCAGCGAGGAGCCAAATCCGGAACTGGCCGACATGACCCGGCGGTTCTGGATCAGCCTGGCCCTCACCGTCCCAGTGCTCGCGTTGTCGATGCCCGGTATGGAAAGCCGGCTCTCGATCTGGGCGCAACTGGCGCTGACGACGCCGGTCGTGCTCTGGGGCGGCCGCCGCTTCTTCGAGCGCGGATGGGCGTCCATCCTGAGCCGCAGCCCGAACATGTTCACGCTCATCGCCATCGGCACGGGCACGGCATACGTCTACAGCCTCGTGGCAGCGTTCGTCCCCGGCGCGTTCGTCTACTTCGAGACAGCGGCCGCGATCACCGTCCTGGTGCTGCTCGGCCAGGTCCTCGAACTGAGAGCGCGCGGCAGAACATCGAGCGCCATTCGTGCTTTGCTCAGCCTCGCGCCTCCGGTGGCGCGTCTGGTGCATGAGCACGGCGCCGAAGAGGACGTGCCGCTCGAGCGAGTGCATCCCGGCGACCGCCTCCGCGTGCGCCCGGGCGAGAAGATTCCAGTCGACGGAGTGGTGATCGAGGGCGCGAGCGCGGTCGACGAATCCATGCTCACCGGCGAGCCGCTGCCGGTCGAGAAGACCGCGGGCAGCCGCGTCACCGGCGGGACCGTCAACGGCACCGGAGGTTTCCTGATGCGCGCCGAGCGCGTAGGCAGCGAAACCCTGCTGGCGCAAATCGTCCGCATGGTGAGCGAGGCGCAGCGCAGCCGCGCGCCCATCCAGCGCCTGGCCGACAAGGTGGCGGCGTATTTCGTCCCGGCGGTGGTGCTGACGGCCGTGGTGACGTTCGCGGTGTGGGCGCTGGTGGGTCCCGAACCCCGCCTGGTACGCGCGCTGGTGAACGCGGTCGCGGTGCTCATCATCGCTTGTCCCTGCGCGCTCGGCCTCGCCACGCCCATGGCGGTGATGGTCGGCGCCGGCCGCGGAGCGGTCGCGGGTGTGCTCATCAAGAACGCCGAGGCGCTGGAGGTGCTGGAGAAGGTCAATACGGTTGTCGTG
>DATNLV010000096.1:0-2888 GCA_035602665.1 Bryobacteraceae bacterium
CCCCGAAATTGCCGGCCCCTGCCAGCACCCGAGCGCCCGTGCAGGCTGCGGCTCCACGCCCATCGCCTACGCCTCGCCCGGCGACTGCCGCAGCGAAAAACCAGCCGCCGCCATCGAGTGCTGGCGCCGTGCGAGCGAAGCCGCAGCCGCCGCCCGCGCCGGCGGCACCATCTTCGACTTCGGCCAACAAACTGGTAGCCCAGGCAGTTCCGCCTCCTTCTGCACCAGCAACGAGCCGGCCTGCGCCGCAACTCCCGGCCAGTGCTGAGCCCGTCGCAACGCCGCCCGTGAGCAGGCCGACACCACCCTTGGATACGGTCGCGCCTCCCGCCAGAGTGGAACCGGCGGCTCAGCCCGCGGTCGCGGCACCGTCTGTCTCCGGTCAGTGGACGTTTGGACGGACGTCCTCTTCGGGATCGCCCTTCCCTCCGGAATCGGTGGCGCTGTCACTCTCCGAGAACGGCGGCGCGATTCAGGGCAGTCTTGCCGGTAAATATCGGGCGCCGAAATCGAGCGGGATGAAACCGGACGTTCGATTCAGCTTCCAGGGACCCGCGCACGCCGGGAACATGCGCTTCGCCTGGGCTTCGAGCGACGGCACGAAGGGCAGCATCGAGCTGATCCGCCTGCCGAACAAGGTCGATTCCCTGGAGGTCGTCTGGTATTCTCAGGACAAGAAGTTCATCTTTGACGATGTCCTGGTCCGCCGGACGAAGTAGCGCAATCGCGCCCCCGCCCGCCCCTTCCTTACAAACAGCGCGGCACTGAATAGCCACATCGGGGCCGCGTCCAACCCCCTGTTTGGGAAGGGTTTAAACGCGCAGAAACAGCTTGAAATGAGCTATTTGGACCGTATAATCGATGCTGACAACGGCCAAACTGGAGGCCCTAAAGTCATAGTACTTAAGTTCCAGGGAGTGAAAATCGGATGATCAGACGTGCCCGAAGAATCAAAACGTTGCCGGTGGCGATCGCGGTCCTTCTCGGTGTGCTCTGGGCGCAGAACGCACCCGTTTCACCGGGCCATAGGTCGGTGACTCGGGCCGGGACCGCTCAGTCTTCGGCTCAGGGGAACGGCGCGCAGAGCAGCGCGGCCGGCGCCGTCTCGGCTGCGAAGGCGGGCAATGTAGCCCTGGGCGCCATCCCGGTAGCGGCCGGCGCGGCCTGCTCCGGCATGTCACTTGGTAACGGTGCGAGTCTGAATGGATTTGTTCCGTTTCCGGCCAGCAATGCCTGGAACACGAATATTGCGTCCGCTCCCCTGGACACGAATTCGGCGGCGATCGTCGCTGCGGCCGGGTTTGCCGGGCTGTACCTGCATCCCGATTTTGGGTCCGAACTCTACTACGGCATCCCCTACGTGGTCGTGGACTCCACTACCACCCCAGCGGTGCCAATCAATGTGCTCGACTACGGCGACGAGAGCGACGTGGTTGTAGCGCCGTATCCTGCCAGCGCTCCCATCGAAGGCGCTCCGGCCGACTGCTCCGGTTGGCCCGATACTTACAATGGCGACGCTCACGTGCTCGTGCTGGACCGGGCGAAATGCGAACTCTACGAGACGTTCAATACCAATCGCTGCAATGGGTCGTTTAACGCTTCGAGCGAGACGATTTGGGACATGAATAACTACGAGTCCCGCCCTTATGGCTGGACTTCGGCGGATGCCGCCGGATTGCCGATATTCCCCGGGTTGGTGCGTTACGACGAAGTAGCTTCCGGGGCGATCCACCATGCCATCCGCTTCACCATGGAGCACACCAAAGACGATGGCAACGATGGGTATTTTGTGCTTCCGGCTACTCACGCCGCAGGGAATATTTGGGGTGTGTCCAACGTTATGGGGATGCGGATACGCTTGAAGGCCAGCTTTGACATGTCCACATACTCGGCGGTCAACCGGGTCATCTTAACCGCGATGCAGCAGTATGGGATGATCCTGGCGGACAATGGCGGTTACTTCTATTTTCAGGGCGTCTCCGATCCGCGCTGGGACGACAACGATCTGGGCAATTTGAAGAAGGTCGGCTCGGAGAACTTCGAAGTAGTCCAAATGAACCCCGAATTCCCGGGTTGGGATTCCGCGACGGCGCCTACCGGAGCCGCACCGTCGATCGCTAGCTTTACGGCATCGCCACTGACCGTAGCCTCGGGGTCTCCCGTTACCTTCAGTTACCACGCAAGTGGCGACTCCTACGATTACATCGACAGGATCGGTCCGGTTACGGCCGGCAGCGGGAGTGTGACGATTCATCCCACGGCAACCCAGACCTATACATTGAACTCTACCAACACCTACGGAAGGACCACGAGCGCGCCGATTACGGTTACGGTATCGGGATCGGTGGTGGCTCCACCGGTTTTCACGCCGGCGGCCGGGACGTATACCTCGGCGCAGACGGTGACCATCGCCACGGCGACTTCTCCGACGGCGACGATCTACTACACCACCAACGGAAATACACCGACCACCAGCTCGGCGGTTTTTTCCATTTCCAATCCGATCACCGTCTCCGCCACGGAGACGCTGAAGGCCATCGCCGCGGCTACCGGCTATGCGGCGCCGAGCGCGGTGGGCTCGGCTCAATACACGATCGCATCCGGGCCGGCGGACCAGGCGATCGGCTTCAGCGCCATTCCGAATCTGCCTTTGGGCACGCCGCCGTTTACTATCAGCGCGACGGCTTCCTCAGGCCTGACGGTAAGCTTCGCTTCGACTACTTCGCCTGTTTGCACGGTATCGGGCACGACCGCGAAGCTGGTTGCCACCGGCACCTGCACGATTCAGGCGACGCAGCCCGGCAACGGAAGCTACGCCCCGGCCACACCGGTCAACCAGAGCTTCCAGGTGGCGGCCGCGACACCCACGCCCACCCCGACGCCAACAC
>DATNLV010000339.1:0-4053 GCA_035602665.1 Bryobacteraceae bacterium
ATGAATGGCACCCTCACCGATTTCGCCGCGTCCATGTGGGAGCACGCCCCGAAGATGTGGGAGCACCAGCGAAAGACGGGAATTGCCCCGCCCAAGCTGGACCGCGACGAGATGCGTCAGATTCTGGCCTATCTCTGGTACACCCAGGTCTTTGTCGAGCCTGGCAGCCCAGCCCACGGACGAAACGTGTTCGAGAAGAAGGGCTGTGTCGGCTGCCACAACGATCCTGCAAGCGGCGCCCCCGACCTGAAGAAGGCGCTAGCCGCCCGCAACGCCCCCGTGCGCCCCTTCTCGATGGCGTCCGTGCTGTGGCTGCACGGCCCCGCCATGCAGGCGAAGATGCAGCAGATGAATCGGCAGTGGCCTCTGTTCTACAAGTCGGAAATGGTGGACTTGATCGCCTATCTGAACAGCCCCGAATTCCAGGGCTCGAAGTAGACCACCGAGGTGGGGCGGGACTCCTTCAGTCCTGCCCCAATCCGTGAGGCCGACTGCCGGGCCAAGCCCCGCGCGGCCTGAAGCCCGCCCCCCGCGGGTCCACCAGTGGGCTACAATCGAGCGTCATGAAGTCCACTCCCGTCCGGCGCAGGAAATTCCTCAAGACCGCCGTAGCGGCCGCGGCCGCGAGCGCCGCCTCATGTGGGGGCCGTTCGAGCCCCTGGCGCTTCTTCACTGTGGAGGAGGCGGCCACCGTCGCCGCTCTCGCCGACCGCATCGTCCCGCCCGACCAGGACCCCGGCGCCGTCGCGGCCGATGCCGTCAACTACATTGACCGCCAGCTCGAAGGCCCACTCAAGAAATATCAACGCGCCTATCGCGAAGCACTGCCGGCCCTGGCCCACTTCGCCGACCTCACTCCCGCGCAGCAGGACGCGCAGCTCTCCGCCATGGAAGCCCGGCGCGAGCCCTTCTTCGAACTGGTCCGCGATCACGTCATGCAGAGCTTCTACGGCGATCCGCGCCACGGCGGCAATCGCGAATATGCGAGCTGGAGGATGCTCGACGTTCCCCCGGCGCCCATTCGCGGCCGCCAGCTCTATGACCTGTCCGGCGAGGGAATGACGAGCCGTACAAGGAGGCCCACATGGCGCTCCAAAGGGTGAACGCGGTTGTGGTCGGCGCCGGCGCGGGCGGCGGCATCGTGGCCAAGGAACTCGCCGAAGCCGGTCTGAGCGTCGTTCTGCTCGAGCGCGGCAAATGGCTAACCGCTTTCGACGACCGCAAGGACGACCTCCGCAACCAGCGCAACAGTACCCTGGGGACCGGCTCCGGACCCGACGAGGAAAAGAACCCGCGGGTTTTCGTCGATCAGGCCGCCAAGGAACACATCGTCTCGGCGAACGAGGGGGCGTATCAGAACAACGCCGCCTGCGTCGGCGGTGGCACCTTCTCCTATGGCGCGATGGCGTGGCGCTACATGGAGAAGGATTTCCGCATGCGCTCGACTTACGGCGCCATGCCCGGCAGCACGCTCGAAGACTGGCCCATCTCGTACGACGATCTCGAACCCTTCTACGAAAAGGCGGAGTGGGAGATCGGCGTCTCCGGCAACGTGACGCCCGACCCGTTCCACGCCCCTCGCCGCAAGCGCCTCCCGATGCCGCCGCTCGATCCTAACCGCGAGTACTTCGTTCTGAAGCCCGCCGCGGAGCGCCTGGGCCTGCACCCGTTCGACATCCCCATGCTGCGCAACAGCGTGCCCTACAACGGCCGCGGCCCCTGCATGCGCTGCCGCTGGTGCGTCGGGTTCGCCTGCGAAGTGGATGCCAAGAACGGAACGCAGAACACCGTGATCCCCATCGCGCTCTCGAGCAAGCGCTGCGAGATGCGCACCGGTTGCATCGCGAAGGAAATTCTGACGGCCTCGAGCGGCCGCGTGACTGGCGTGGCGTATTTCGATGCGGACCATCGGCTGCAGGAGCAGCCCGCAGACGTGGTAGTGGTGTCGGCGGGAGCCATCGAGACGGCCCGGCTGCTGCTGAACTCGAAAAGCCGCATGCACCCGAACGGCCTCGGCAACCGCTATGACTGGGTCGGCCGCAACCTGCAAGGCCACACCTACGTCGGCGCCACCGGAGTGTTCGACGAGGCCGTCTATGACGACATCGGCCCCGGCGCCAGCATCGCCATCTGCGACTTCAATCATGGCAACCCGGGACTGGCGGGCGGCGGCCTGCTGGCCAACGAGTTCATCCGCCTCCCCTATCAGTTCGCGAACATGACGCCGCCGGGAGTTCCGCGCTGGGGCAAGGGCCACAAGGACTTCATGCGGCGCGCGTACCGGCGCCACATCGCCATCCGCGGACCGGTGCAGGAAATGCCGGTGTTCGAGAGCCGCGTCCAGGCCGATCCCAAGGTTCGCGATCACTGGGACATTCCCGTGGCACGCCTCTCCGGCCTCAGCCATCCGCACAACGTCGAGGTGGGTCAGTTCCTCGCGGAGAAAGCCGCGGCGTGGCTCCGCGAAGCCGGAGCGACGCTGGTCTGGAAGTCCATGCCCGCGCGTTACCTCAGCGCCGGGCAGCACCAGGCCGGCACGTGCCGCATGGGTCTCGACCCGAAGACTTCGGTGGTCGACAAGCACTGCCGGGTCCACGATCACGACAACCTCTACGCCATCGACGCTAGCGTCCACGTGACCAACGGCGGCTTCAATCCGGCGCTCACCATCATGGCCGTGGCCTACTACGCCTCCGACGGTATCAAGCGCGCATGGAAGGGGAAGGCGCAATGACGGCGAAGCACTACGCTGTGATTGGAGTCGCGGCGCTGGCCGTCCTGCTGCTGCCGGGCGCGACGGTCTACTACGAATACTCGGGCGGGCGCGGGTGCGTGCGCTGCCACGAGATCCAGACTTCGTACGATCACTGGCAGTCCTCGGCGCACCGGAACATTCCGTGCACGTCCTGTCACGGCAGCGCGCTCACCTTCGACATCGGCTTCCATCTGGCGAACCTGCGCCGCGTCGCCGCCCACATCGCCGGCCGTGAGGGAGGCGCGATCCACCTGAAGCACACCGACCTCTATCCCATCGCCGAGCGCTGCGGCACATGCCACCAGCACGAGTTCGCCGATTGGAACGCGGGCCCGCACGGCGTCACATACTCCAAGATCTTCCTGGACCGCAAGCACAACTCGCAGCGCCTGCTGATGGACGATTGCCTGCGCTGTCACGGAATGCATTTCGAAGGCGCGATCCGCGACCTGGTCACTCCCATCGATCTGCACGGGCCGTGGACCCTCAAGCAGCCGGCGCTGGCCAGTCGCGCGGTCATCCCCTGCCTCACGTGCCACCAGATGCACCGCAACGGCAGACCCCTGGTGCGGGGGAATCCGCGCGTCGAGACGCCGGGTCCGTCGCAGCAGATCATGACGCCGTCGCTGGCGCTCTACGACCGCCGCGAGCATTCCCACATCCCGGCCTCGATCCTGCCGATTCCGGTGATGCACGACGGAGACCGTCTGGTGAAGATGAGCCCGGACCGGCGGCAGGGCCTCTGCTACCAGTGCCACGCCGCGCCCGCCGGCATGTTCGCGGGTTCGGGCGACGACCGCACCGGCCTGGGCGTGCACGAGGGTCTCAGTTGCATGGCCTGCCACCAGGGACACGGCCAGCAGACCCGCGCCTCCTGCGCCACCTGTCACCCGCGGCTCTCCAACTGCGGCATCGACGTCGAGAAGATGGACACCACCTTCAAGGACACCAAGAGCCCGCACAACATTCATTTCGTGAAGTGCGCCGACTGCCACCCGAAAGGCATCCCCAAGAAAGTGGGGCAGGACTCCAGTCCTGCAGCGGGTCTCCAGACCCGCCTCCCTCCAAACTGAGGCTTCGTCCTACAGCGCCTGAAGCAATTTCGCGATAAGCGCCGCGCGGTCCGCCATGCGGCTCACCAGAATGCTTTCGCCCGGCGCGTGAGCGCCCTCACCGACCGCACCCAGGCCATCGAGCGTAGGCACTCCCAGAGCCGCGGTGAAATTACCGTCGGACCCGCCGCCGGAGAGCGACTCTTCCAGTTCAATCCCCAGTTCCCTCGCCAGCCGCTGGGCCAG
>DATNLV010000099.1:0-7225 GCA_035602665.1 Bryobacteraceae bacterium
ACTGAAGGGACCTTGACCAGGGTCCTTGGATGTGAAGCAAGGTTGCGGCAAGTTCCATTGCTTCGAGTCGTGAGATGCCGCTTTGTTGTGCTGTGCCGAGCGCGTGTTGGTCCTCGAGGACGAAGAGGGGCCGCGTGCCCACGGGTTGAATAACGATCCGTAACTTCAGATTGAGGGTTTCTGGGTACACGGAAAGCGAGTTCGCCAGCCGGGCTTTGAACGGGCCGCGGCGTGTTTCCCTGCCCGCTTCCTCCCAGGATTCTGAGATCTCGTTGAACACTTCTTCCTTGACCAAGGCCCAGACGCCCCAGATGATCACTTCGCTGCAATCGAGGATCGGAATCTCCAAGCAACCTCGTACAAAGAAGAACGCTTCGTCGACGATGCACTGGTCTGAAGAGATGACTGCGCGGGCGCCGCGGTCAGGTTCGGGCATGTTCGCATACAGATCGGGAAAGTCTGCGGCGAAGCTCAGCGGAACTCCTTCGTGAGTGTGACCGCAAGTACTACAGACGAAGCCAGGCTCGACCATCTCGATAATCTTCTCAGAAAACATTCTGGCCGAAAAGCGATAAATCCCGGGAGCGCGAGGGCGGCGCCCTCGCATCAGGAAACCAGCTTCCTCATGATGCGGCGGCGGTCTTGGTGCGCCAGCTTTTGGGCCCGCACTTGAGCACATGACCGTGATGCAGCAGGCGGTCGAGCATCGCGCTCACCGCGGCTACGTCGCCTAACAGTTTGCCCCAGTCCTCCACCGGGCGGTTCGACGAAGTCGTCGATGCTGAGCAGGGCGACCGAAGAGACGCCCTTCCTGAACACGGGTGACCCGACTGCACGGGCTTCCGCTAGCGGCCGTGCTCCGATCCTTCAGCCCAGTTGTGGGGCCGAACGCGGATTCGGACAGGCTGGTGCGTCGGAAGCGAGCCAGCGCCAATGTCGCCGCGGCAAACGACATTGCGTGGAACGTGGCGCTCTTTCCCGGACAATCGAGCCTGTTTCACGGCTAGAATGGATCCACACCCATGCCGCCAGGCAACCACCCCCTCCGGCGTGAAATCCGGGTATTCATCTCCTCAATGGTCAAGCAGATCTTCCCCCAACTGCGCCGCCTCTGCGAGAGTCGTGGTGTCACCTGGGGCGAGGTGGACCTCCGCTGGGGCGTTCCCGACGCAGCCAAGGCCGAAGGGAAGGTCCTGCCCTTGTGCTTGGCCGAAATCGAGCGCTGCCGCCCATACAGCCATGCTCGGCCAACGAAGCCTTTCCTAGGCAGCGTGGGGCTGTGGGGATCCGAGGAGCTTGTGCCGCAGCCGATCGATGGCGTCGCGAACATGGCGCACCTTCGGCAAGTCCTTGCGCGAGTGGGATAACGAAGCCCCATTCCCCGGGCGGCATGCGGGAATCCTCCTGGTCACCCATTGACTATACTCCTGAGCGTTCCGGAAGCCGGGATACGAGCCTGAAGCCTGCTGCGCCCGCATAGTCCGGGTAGTGGCGGATCGTGCCGCGGTCGTACTCTTTCGTCGTGTTTTTGAGACGCTCGTAAGGGACCAGAAGATCGTGGCGGCGCGCGGCGTCATTGCGGCTCGGCGACCAGATCCAGCCGTCAATTCGCTTCTGTTCCTCCCATCCGCCGTGTTCGGCCTCGGCCAGCAGTTCCAGGTTCTCTTCCAGAATCGCGGCTACCTCCGGTGGCGTGCCAGTCCCTGTTTCCAGCGTCAGGTCGACCAGCTCCAGGATCTCAGGCATCCTCAACGCCGCCGCGAGATTGGAGTCTCTGATGTCGGGTGGAAGCTGGTCCCACGGCTTGGCGTTCGGTTTTGTCTTGAGGTCTTCGGCAGACAGGCCCTTCAGATAGTCCTCATGAATTCTCTTGGCCAGACGATCGGCCCACGCGTATATACCGGCGTACTTGAGCGTGAGCCGGTGGAACTCCCGCACGTCTTCGACGTGCAGCGCCAGAATCTCGTCGGGCGGCAGGTAGGAGCGACGTAAAGGCAGACCGCCCCGGTCCTTCATGTACGTAACCAGCTTCTCCAGAGAGCGGGCGCCATTGCGATACTTACCCACAGCCAGCAGTGCGGTAAGCAAGCCCGGTTCAATCTCAAGAGGCCGATCGCCCAGTTCCAGGGCGATGCGGAGTGCCATGGCGCGCCGGACCGGAAACTCCCGATCATTCGCATCGCGCGGATTCGGCCCGGCGATATCGAGGTAGCAGGCGAGACGGCTTCTGAAGTCCGGTCCCTTCTTGGCTGTGAAGTCAACCTTGTCCACGGGGCTGCAAAACTCCTGGAACGTGAAACTGGTTCCCCCTGCGAACACGAACACCGCCCTTCCCACGAAGTGCGTCGTCTGTCCTTCCTGGAACTTGCCGTCCTGCATCGGAGCCAGAAAGTACCTCAGCCACTTCAACCCTTCGGTATCGAACTCGTCCCAGAAGGCAACCGGGGTGGCCCCCGAAAGGGCGTGATCGCGAACTTGGTGGAAGGCACCGATCAAGTCCGCCGGATCGTTGAACTGCGAGAGGTTGAACTCCAGGACAGGGTTCTTCTCGCCGAAGACGCCGGCGGCTATTTGCTTCAGCCCGAACGATTTCCCGGACCCCGGCGCGCCGAAAACGGCGACGTTCAGCGGCGGCTTGCGTTCGGAACCGTCGCGGTACATGAGCATGAGATGGCGAAGCGAACGCAGCGAATCGATCTCACGTCTGTCGAAAGTCTGGAGCTTTCCGAAGGTCGCGCAAGGAACGCCGCGAAGCCGCGCGGGGCCCAGCAGAGCCACGCGGCGCGCGGGTCCGTACGAAGTCTTGCCTTTCGACGCGTGCCACGGCGAAACCTGCCCCAGAATGGTCCAGGCGCCTCGTTCCAAAGGCGCGGACCCAATGCGGCAAACACCGCCTCTCCCACGCACTTCCGCGCTGGCGTAAGGAAGAGCGACGTTCTCTACGTACTCGACGGTCTTGTCGCGTATGTGCCCTGCAGCGTCGCCGAACGGAAACCCCGGCGCGTTCTCCGCCCTGCCATGGCCGTTCAATCGTAGGAAGCGTCCGCCGGAAAGGCCACCGGCCAGGGCGGCGGTGAGATCCAACGCCCCGGCGGCCGCGGGATCCTCCTTCTTCCGGGTCAGCCATTCGGACACCGACCACGCCAGCGAGGCGGCCACCGTCGAGAGACAGCCGAATGCATCCCGATGTTTGCCACTCTCCTCCCACTCGCTCTCGCAGAGGGTGCGATCGAATGTCAACTGGGAGTGCGCCGGCGACCCATCGACGGGCTGGTCGAACCAGACCGCCGCGTCGCTCCGCATGGTCACGAACAGGTGGCGGCATCGGCCCAGTTCGGTGAGGAGGTGGTTGGATTCCAGTTCGTCCACGATGTCATCGACCGAGGTTTCCCACGACAATCCGCCAGCGACGCGCAGCCCCTCTTGACGAAGCTCGTCGGCGTTGACGATCACGATGAGACGCTCGCGCCAGGTATCCCGCATGAGCTTTTGCCACAGAGTGCCGCTGGCCAGAGGGCGCGCGGTCTTGAGGATGACCCACTCCAACACGGCTGGTCTTTTATCTTCCGAAAGCCAGCCCGGCCAGCAGTGGGAAGCCTCGCGAAAACCAAGGCTGCCATCGTCAATTACCAGTATCCGGGGCGCCTCCGCGTCAAAATCCGCGGCGAGATCGCCAGGATAGGTCTCGATTTCGGACAGCTCTCCGTATCCAAGGCGCCGTTCCAGCGCCCAGTGGTGCCCGTCTTCCGGTTTGGGCCCGTTGGCGACCGATTTCCACAGAGCGCGCGCGTGGAATTGCTCCGGCCAGGCCCGCAATTGCTTCGCGGTCGTCTGCTTCAGGCCGAATCGCGCGCGGGCTGGGTCAAGGGCTTTCAGCAGCCCGTATGTCAGCATGGCGCCGCCGGGAATCTCGCGGTAACGGCTTCCGCCGCCGGGAGGTGCCTGGGGGGTCATCCTTATGCCTTCGTAGATGTCATGGTCCAGAACTACGTCGCCCGTCACCAGAATCATCGGTTCCTCCTGCGTCCGCTAGCGTCTCAGGCCTTCGCAGGCCTCGTTACTTCCAACCCCGCCTTGGCCAGAATCTCCGGGAACTTCCTCACCGCTTCCTCGTCATAGCGGCGGATTTCGGCCGGCAGTTTTTCCCACGGCACAAGACAATCGTGCAGCTTCTTGGCGTCGTTGCGAGGTGTGCCGTAGCACCAGCCGTTGCGCAGGCGCTCGACGTTCCAGCGCCCGTGTTCCAGGCGCGCCATGAGCTCGATGTCCTCGCCGGTGAAGCTCTCGAACGGAACGATGGGTCCGTCAGCCTTGCGGACATCGAAGCCCGCCGCGCGCAGAATCTCCACCGAGTAGTGGGCCTGCTCGCGATTGGCGATCCGGAAGGTCTCGCTCAGCTTCTCCCAGGGCTTCATGTTGTCAGGCAGGCGGCCCGGACTGTTCACCACGTATTGCTCATGGAAGCTCCGCGCCATCTCTTCAAGCACCTTCTCCTCGAAGGCGTGATCCGGGGGAATGACAAACGCGCGGAGGGTGGCGGCGTCCAAAGGCAGCACGCGGAGATTGGCCAGGCGCGTCCACAACGGATCGGCGATGAGCGCGTCCGCCGAACCCCCGGTCCCGGCCACGATGCCGACCGCGGCGCCGAGGCCCAGCGCGATGTGATACTCCACGGCGGCCAGCTTGCCTCCGCCAAAGCCGAGGACGAGCACGTCGGCTGGCGCCACACCCGATCCAAGGATGTCGGCCCAGTTGGCCAGCACCTGCTCAGGGAGGAAGTCGTTGCCGACCGAGTGCTTCTCCTCATAGGACGGGTGGACGAAGGTGCCATCCGCCAGCCTGGTTGGCAGATAGCCGATCAGGCGGAAGTTCTTCTTTCCGGCTGCGGCGAGCGCGCCCGTGGCGTCGCCAAGACAGCCGGGAATGCCGGCCGTCGTGCCGCCCGAGAGCACCGTGCCGCTAAACTGCGCCAGCGTCTCTTCGAGCAATGGCTGGATTGTCCTCGACTGCTCGACCGGCATGCTGGCCGCGCCGCCGGCGACGATCAGGACGGGCGGCGTAAGGCGAATCTTTGCGGCCGGCGGTGGCCCCCCGCCTGCGATGCGCACTGCCATTGTCAGCAGGTCGATCGCATTCCGCGGTCCGTCGGGGACGGGAACGCCATAGTAGAGACGCTCGATCCAGTCGATCTCGTTTGCGAGCGCAGAGGCGGGAACGCAGTGCGTGCCCGCCACGCAGTGGCGAATGCCCAGCGAGTAGAAGCCAAGCGCCTCGTACGGCTCATCCTGGAGAAGGCTCAGCCGCCCGCCGGCGAAAAACGCATAGGGCAGTTCGATGCCCTCGCCAGCGTGTTGGCGGCAGGTGCGGATCGCTTCCTTGATGGTCGTCCGCATCACCGCGGGCAGCCCTGCCTGGTGCGTCAGGTGGGTCTCAAAGCCGAGCATGCCCGCCAGATAGTACGGGTTGTCGGGCTCGTGCTCATGCGCGAGCCGATAGGACTCGCGCGCGCGGTGCGCTTCGCCGTGGACCGGCTCGAGCGCCCAACCCAGTCGAGCCAGCGCGCGGGCGTGCAGGCTCTCGCGCTTGCGCAAGTGAGGCACATAGGAGACCTGCTCGCAGGTGCAAAGATCGGCCGCTTGTTCGAGGTGCCGCACTCCCTGGCTATACTCGGCCGACGCGGGACTGGTCCGATGCGACTGGCAAAGGGCGAACCCGAGTTCGAGCAACAGCTCACACCGGTTGGCGTCCATTATGCCGGCATGCGGGGTGAGCGTTTCAACCACGCGCGCATAATCGCCGCTGGCCCGGTAGAGGCCCGCGAGCTTCAGCGCCAGCCCCGGCTTCTTCCCGTCGCTCTTCTCGTTAGCGAGAATCAGCTCCTGGACCGCGATCTCCTTCTCCACATCGGCCCGCGTTGCGGTTGCCGTGTAGTTGGCGATCAAGCCGTCCAAGTCGTCCGCCATTCGATTGAAGTTGCGGTCGCCCTCCTCCATCAACGCGGCCAGCAGCGCGCCCGTGCGCAGGATCTCCGGCGAGAGCTGCAGCTTGTTCTTGTACATTCGGTCGTGCAGCGTGTCGGCCCAGGCGTGCTGCAACCAGGTTCGAACCTGCAGCTCGGCGGACTTGCCGCCGATGGCCTCCAGTTCGTCCGGCCTGAAGCCGAGAGCCGGCGCGCGTTCGGGCCTGAGCCGCACGATGTAGTGCATGTCGCGGTACCCGAACTCGTCCTTGCTCAGCAGCAGTCCCTTGTCTTCGCTTTCGACGATCTCGAAGTTGGCCTCGATGAAGCCGCGTACGGCTCGCACCTGCTCCGCGGTCTGCACGATCACGCGCGCGCCGCAGAGATCGGTCATCTGGTTGACGGCGTCGGGATACCGGTCGAACTTGCGCGCGACCTTCTCGGCGAAACTCGACACGGTCTTGGCGCGCGCCTGGACGAATGCCTCGGGAATCGAGACCCGGCAAGCATCTTCGAGCACCCGCTTGAACGCCGCGCCGTAGGTTTCATAGTTCGCGCGAACGCCGATGTAGGCGTCGATCTGTTGTTTGTGCGTCTCGGGGGTCAGCGTGTTCGGTCCGGCCATGGGAGGGACTCCTTACCAGGATCAATCTAACAGGTTGGCCGGCGGCCCGGCTGCGAGCTTCAGCCTCGCTCTCGCCAGTAGCGCGCGAGAGCCGCGTCGTGGCTGAATGTGATCTCGTATCGCGCCAGGTCGTCGGGCCCGATCCACGCCGCCTCGATCGACTCGTCGTTGAGTGCGACTTCGCCTTCGGCCGTGCACTCGAAGTAGAGGTTGATGCAGTGCATCCGTCCGGGTCCATACGGCAGGCTGTCCTGATAGAACAGAAACCGGAGTCCGGCCGCGCGCAAGCCCGTCTCCTCGGCGAGTTCGCGCTCGGCGGACTGTTCCACCGTGTCGCCGTAGTCCACCTTGCCGCCCGGCAGGCACCACAGCCCGCCGCCGGTGGTCCCCGGCGCCCGGCGCAACAGCAGCACGAGGCCCGATTCGTTGCGGACGATCAGCCTTACGGCGGTTACGGGTTTCAGCGGAATTTGATCAGCCATTTCGGAATTGTACTTCAGCTCGCCGGGCTAGTCCTCGTTTACTCACCGACCTTGGCGCGCAGATCCTCCAGATCATGCTCGTCCTCTGCAGAGAGGAAGAGACCGCGGCGCTTCATGCCACTCAATAGGTCGTAGGCCTTCCGCCACCACTGCAAGGCT
>DATNLV010000108.1:0-6282 GCA_035602665.1 Bryobacteraceae bacterium
TTGTTGCTCGCCCTGACGCTCGCCGGCTGCGGCCCCAAACGGGACCCGATGGAGGACTATGGCACCCGCATGGTCAAGCTCCCCGGAGGCCAGCAGGTCCGCGCCGAGGTGCTCATCAACCCGCAGGACCTGGCTCGCGGCATGATGTTCCGCGACTCCCTCGCCCCCGACCGCGGCATGCTCTTCCTGCACCAACAGCCCGGCGAGTATCCGTATTGGATGTACCACTGCCGCATTCCCCTCGACATCCTCTGGATGACCTCCGAGCGCCGAGTAGTGGAAATCTCCGCCAACACGCCCCCGTGCAAAACCGAGCCTAACCAGTGCCCGACCTACGGAGGGCACTACCGAGCCCAATACGTTCTGGAGCTAGCCGGCGGAATGGCAGCCAAGTACGGAATCAAGCAAGGCGACACTCTGGAGTTTTGAGCGATGACTGGACGCTGGCTACGACGACTGTTGCTTGGAAGGGGCGTGCGTGTCCTGCCTGTGGACCGGCAGAATTTGCAGTACCAGGAAGACGGGCGGAGGATGACGATAGCTGCACAGATGTTGACGGACGGCTTTGAAATCGCGGTCTGCTCGATCGTGACGTGGGACGACAGCAACGGCGAATTGATTGACGAAGCCGAGCGGCAGAGGATTCTCCAGAACGTCAGGTCCTATCTGGAATCCAAGGGCCAGAAGGTCGTTTTGGGGTAAGCTCGCTGACCCCGCACTCGCCGCCGAGGGTCTTGGGTTGCCTTAGCTGACGGCTGAAAGCTGATAGCTGAAAGCTGACGAGCTTCGCCTAGAAGCTCGTCTGCGCCCAACCCGCGCGCAGGCCCTGCGGCGCGTTGGGAACCATCGCGGCCTGAGCGCCGAACTCGCTGGCCAGAACCTTGGCGTAGTCCGCCCCGTTCGCCACGATCCGGCGAGCGATCGAGCGGATCGATTCGGCCTCGCCAAACCGGGCCTGGCCTTCGCAGACCTCCGCCAGTTTGTGAAGCGAGGGCAGCATCTCCTCGGCGCGGTCGTCGGTCGGAGCGATCGCGATCCCGTACCTCAGCACGCGCTCCGCTTCGGAGTATCTACGCTGCGACGCGTACAGCCCACCGAGCAAAATGAAGTGCTTCGACAGGGCGGTACATCCCCGTCCCAGCACCGTGGTCCGGATTTCGATCGCGCGCCACAACAGCGGCTCGGCTTCGTTGTAGCGGCCCATGGCGTGATAGAACTCGCTGATTTTGTCGAGCGTGATCGCGACGTCCCAATCGCTCGGACCAAGGGTCTGTTCCTTGATCGAGAGCGCGCGCCGGTACGCGTACAGCGCGGCCGTCGGCTCGTTTTGCGCCAGGTGCACGTCGCCCAGGCCGTCCAAGGTCCAGGCCACCATCGTATGGTTGGGCCCGAGCGCGCTTTCGGCGGTCTTCAACACCGACTCATAGAGCTGGCGAGCGGTCTCGTGCTGTCGCGTGGCCCTGTAAACGCCAGCCAGGTTCGACTGCACCTCCAGCACGGAAGGATCGGCTTCGCCCAGTGCCCTCTCCAGAGCCTTCGCGGCGGTCTTCAACGAGCGCTCCGCCTCCGCATGCTTCCCCTGGTGGCACTGCACCACGCCCAGCCGGTTGAGCGACCGGCCATAGCGCAGATCGCCGTCGCCGAAAGACCGCGCTTCTTCAACCGCCTGGGTCAGGTGGTCTGCCGCCAGGTCGTACTGGCCATTCTTGAAGGCCGTCTCCGCGCTGGCCGACAGGGCCTCCCAGGCGGTTTCTGGCCTGGCGCCGTCGGCACGTCCCTGCGTCGCCTGCCGCACCCGTCCCACCAGCTTGCGGAATCCGCCCATCAGGCCGCCCGCCGTCTCCGTCGCCTGGGATTCAAGCGACAGGCCCGCCATCCGCCTGGCGAAAGTGCCCATCTGCCGGCTGAGCGGCGCTTTGTCCGAGATCATGCGGGTATCGGCCAGGGCGTCGTGCAGGTCGTCCTCGGCATCCACCAGCGTGGCGTAGACATCCAGGCCGGTCAGCCTCTCGATCTCGACCGCCGCGGCCGCCGGACTGCGATTGACCACCAGGCGCACGTTCCGGAAACTGCAGCCGTGCCGCAGGCTGTCGGCCACGCGCTTGGCTTGCGCCAGCGCCAGCCGGTCGGGCGTGGTCACCACGTAGATCTCGTCGAAATGCTCCAGCAGACTTGCGGGGAATGTGTGGATTCCGCGCCCCAGGTCCACCAGGCTCCAGGCGTACCGGGAACGCATGAAGTCCACCACCGCGCCGAACTGCGCCGTCTCCGGGTATTCCTTCATCGCCAGCGGAGCGGGCGCCGACAGCACCTCAATCCCCGAGCATTCCGTAATCAGCGCGCTCCAGAAGCTATCGTCCAGACGGCCCGCGTTCGCCGCCGCGTCCAGAACCGTGTACTGGCTGCGGCTGTTGGTCAGGAACTTCACCATCCCGCAGCTCAGGTCGAAATCCGCGAGGCCAGTCGGCTGGCCGCTTTCACGGGCCATGCCGACGGCCGCATGCAGCGCCACCGTGGTGGCTCCGCATCCGCCCTTGGCCGCCAGGAACCCGATCACGCGGCCTCTGGCCCTACGCGCGACGGTGGTCTGCTGCACCTTGGGACGCGCCGCCCGCAGCCGCGTGATCACCTGTGTCAGGGGATCCGCGAGGGGCACATAGATGTAGTCGCGGGCGCCCGCCCGAACCGCTTCGAGAATCGCGTCCGGATCGGCGCAACCGTTGACCATCACGATCATCGAAGCCGGAGCAGCCTTGGCTATGGTCCGGAGGAGAGCCTGAATCGAACTGCGATCCGCCGGCTGCTCCACCAGCACCAGTTCCGGATGCAGCCCCTGCAAACGGTTCAGGAGCATCGGATCGGGCCGCGTCACCCGTTCATCGAGCACTACCTGCACCGGCAACTGCCGCAGGCACACCTGGAGGTCGGAGCACACCGCCGGCGTCGACGCCAGCACCCCAACGGTTACGCGCTCGTTCGCGCTCATGCCTCCGACCCCGATGCTCCTAAAACTGGCTGCACTTCTGCTCTTTACCCAATGCTGCTGTTAACATTATAGTGGCGCTCGTGACTCATTAAGGTACCATGAACGTTCACTTAGTAATATCGGTACGGCCTAGACAAAACTAGCTACCCAACGGGTACCGGATAGGTACTAGTACGACGCCACAAGGAGGGGTAGGCAGGCACTTCCTCAACCTCACACGGGCGTGCCGCGGGAGGCTTACTTCGGCGCCGCAGCCTCGAGTTCCGCGATGCGCCGCTTCACGGTATCGCCGTCTGTCGCGTTCGGCGAAATCTGCAGATACTTCCTGTAGTGCTCGATGGCCCCGGCCCGATCGCCCTTGGCCGCCAGCAGCGTCCCCAACAGGCTCTCCGCGAGCGGAACCTCATGATTCGAATCGAGATCGACGGCTCTGCGGACGCTCTTCTCCGCCTCGTCCAGCTTCTTGAGCCGGAGATCGACAACGGCGTCGTAGTAGTACAGGCCGGGAAACTCCACCGGGTTCATCGCCAGCGCCCGCGTGGTGATACGGCCCGCGTCCTCGATACGCCCTTCGCTCAAGGCCAGCCGCGCTAACTGCTGGTACGGTTTCAGGTACTTGGGGTCCGCTTCGAGAGCGTGCTCGCAAGCCGCGCGAGCCTCCTGGGGTTTCAAGTCCTGCATCAGGACCTCGCCCAGATCGCTCCAGGCCGGCGCGTACCGCGGATAGTCCGCCACAGCCCGCTCGAAATCCTTTTGCGCCACGTCCCACTTCTGCCGGGACATGGCGGCGACGCCGCTGTCGTAAGCCTTCTTCGCCTCCTTCGGCGCGTTCAGAGCGGTGATGGAAACCGAGGTGCCCTCGTTGTCGCCCACGCGTTTCAAGAGGATCACGGCATCCTGCCGCAGCGTCGCCTCGGTCGTCCGATAGCCCGCCAGGCGGATCCTGACCGGGCAGGAATCCCCGGCCTGCCCGTCCAGACACGCCGAGCCCATGCAGCCGAGAGTGGCCGTGCCGCGAACGACGTATTCCACCGTGCCGTTGCCAAACACCTGCAGGTGACCGTTGCCGGACACGTCCACACGGCTGCCAGGATCCTCGTCCATGTGGCTGTCGGGGTTGATGCAGGCGTACACTCCCTGGCGATTGGGCATGGCAATCACTTCCGGCGTGCCCGTCAGCGGAGTGCCATCCTCGAGGGCGATCTTAGCGGTGTGCTTCTGTGCGAGTTGCGCCCAACCGGCGCCGGCCAGCGCCAGCGCCAAGAATCCCGTCCTTACAATCTGTGTCATTCTCCCCGCTCCAGTTTCGCCGCCAGACGTTCCACTTCCGCCGCATCCGAGGCCTTGGGCGACAGCTCCAGGTATCGCCTCAGGTGCTCGATGGCGCCCGCGCGGTCGCCTTTGGCCGCCAGCACCGAACCCAGCAGGCTCTCGGCCAGAGGAATCTCCCGAGGAAAATCTAGCCGGATCGCCTTGAGCGCCAGTTTCTCGGCTGCGTCGAGGTTCTTCAGGTTGTAATTCGCCACCGCGTCGTAGTAGTAGATCCCCGGGAACTCCACCGGATTGAGCGCCACCCCCTGGTCCGCGATGCGCAGCGCGTCCTGGTTCCGCCCCTCGTCCAGAGCCTGCTTGGCCAGCTGCTGGTAGGGCTTCAGATACTTGGGGTCCGCCTCGACCGCGTGCTCCCAGGCATCCCGCGCCTCGTCGGGCTTCGACTGCTCCGCCAGGGCATCCCCCAGTTCGCTCCATGCCGGCGCGTATGGCGGATAAACGGCGACGGCCCGCGCTAGTTCCTGTTGCGCCACATCCCACTTCTTCTTCATCATGGCCGCGACGCCGCTCTCGTAAGACTTCTTGGCGGCAGGCGGAGCCTGGAGGGAGGTCATGGAGATGCTGGAGCCCTGCCCCGCGCCCAGCCGCTTCAGAACGATTACCGCGTCCTGGCGCAGGGTGGCGATGGTAGGCCGGTAGCCCTCGAGGCGGATATCGATCGGGCACACATCCACCGTCAGCGGGTCCTCCGGACGATTCGCCAGATCGACCACGTACTGCACCGTACCGTTGCCGAACACGTTGAGGATGGTGCACGCCGGCAGCCTCCACACGGTACGCCCGGGAATCATCTGCGGCGCCTCCTGGAGGGGAATGTCGCCTTCGAGCACAATCTTGGCGGTGTGCACCTGCGTCTCCGCCTGACAGGCGCCTGCCAGCGCCGACAGGCACATTCCTAACAGCGCAGCTCTTCCCACCTTCAGTCCCGCCGTCATACTGGATGCGCCGCCGTGCGGGAGGGTTTCAGCCTCAATCGCCCCAAGTGAAAGTAACCGTTACGTTCTGCCGCCCCGCGCCCGCTGGAAAGCGTACCACCAGCTTCTCTCCCGCAACCGCGCCGCCCGAAACCCGGACCCCATTTCTGTTCATGCGCAGCGGCAGTTCGACTGTGCTGCCCGCCTCTGCTTCGAGTTCGAACACCGCCCGGTCCGGCGCATAGGACTCCGCCGTGACCTTGAGCCCTGTCGTCCCCGATCCGGCCAGCGGCAGCCCGTGCGGAATGCCCAACTCCACCGGAGGCAGATCGATGCTCAACTCGTGCGTTGTCGCTGGCGGAGCCGCGCAGGGCAGGTCGCGTGGCGCATCGCCGCCCACCACGCATAGCACCTCGGGCCCGGCCGACCGCACCGTGATGTTCAGTTGCCTTCCCGCCCGCCGGTACTCGATCTCGAGCCTCGACTCGCCCAGCCGCACATTCACCAGCCGCGCCGAGTCCCAGGCCGCCGGAAGGTGCGGCGCCAGCCGAAGCGTGCGGTGCAGCGCGTCCCAGTCGAGCCCGAACAACCCGCGCACGGCCGGAGTCAGCACCATGGCGGAAGACCAGGTCTGGTGCGAGCTGCTCGCGCCGAATGACTGATAGAACGCGCCCGACAGCAGTTCGGTCACGGCGCCCAGATCCTGCGCCCATGTGAGACCGGCATTCTGCATCAGGTGGGCATAGGCCGAAAGCGTGCGGCCGGCCCGATACTCGGCCAGCGACACCCAGCCCGTGTAGAGCGGCCACACCGACCCTTCGTGATAGCTGATGGGATCGTAGAACGGCGTCCGCGGGCTGATATCCCGCACGCCCCAATCCGTCGAAAACTCGGAGGACGCCCAGCGGCCAAACATAGCAGCGGGCTGGGCCAGTGCTAACCGCCCGCTCCACCAGGCCACCGCCGGAAAGATGGTCGCCGTCCGGTCGAGCGTGCCGTCCTTGTTGCGGCTGAACGCATAGAAGCGGGCTTCGGGATCGTAGTATTCGG
>DATNLV010000118.1:0-2301 GCA_035602665.1 Bryobacteraceae bacterium
GGGAGAGAAGGCTACGCTGGCCTTGC
This sequence comes from Bryobacteraceae bacterium, assembly GCA_035602665.1. Taxonomy (GTDB): domain Bacteria; phylum Acidobacteriota; class Terriglobia; order Bryobacterales; family Bryobacteraceae; genus DASWZN01. The sequence continues at coordinate 27 of DATNLV010000118.1, forward strand.
AGCTCTCCGGGATGCTGCTGCGCCTTGCCGAGGCCGGCGTTCGCTCCATGTACCCATCGGCAACCGAGGAGGAAGTGCTGGTTCGGGTCGCTGCCCGCAAGCTGGACCCGGACACCGTAACGCGCGTTTACGGTTGGTGCCCTGCATCGCCGTTTGCCACGATGCCGCTGCGGTTTCGGGTCGCCACCCCCGAAGACATCATCCTCGCCAAGCTCGCCTGGTTCCGCAAAGGCGGCTTGGTCTCCGCGCGCCAGTGGAACGACGTGCTCGGCGTGGTGCGGATTCAGGGGGACCGCCTCGATCGCGTCTACCTCAACGAATGGGCGGAGCGGCTGGGCGTGCGGGAATTGCTGGAGGACGCCCTGCGCCAGGGCTCTACAGATCTTTCGGCAGACCCTCGTCGGCCAGAAACGCCATAGTCTTCATCCCCGAAATATCGAACCGCTTGCGGCAGCGCAGGTTCTTGCATGCGGCCTTGTCGTCCAGCAGCACCATGTAGCTCTGCGCCTTCTGGAACTTCATGCGGTCGTCCGAGTTGGCGTTGCCCGGCAGGCGGTCTTTCTTCTTGCGCACCAGCCAGCGCAGATCCTGCTTGCTGGGGGTCCGGCAGAAGGGGCACACCAGCTCCGCCGCCTTCACCGTTTGCGTCTCGTTGTAGAAAGCCCGCTCGTCCATAATCTCTCTAGTGTAATCAAGCTGGCTCCGGCTCGTTGGAACGAACCGCGACCCCGGCCCTGCGGAGCACCGCCTCGACGTCGGCAGCCGTGAGCCGCGATGCGTCGTATTCCACCGCCAGCTTGTCGGGACCGGGCCCCGGCGCGACGCGCAGAATGCCGTAGATGGAGCGCGCCGCCACGATGCGATCGGACGCCGCGGCGTCCAGCGGCCGCTCCAGTTCGAAGGCAATCTCAACCTTGGTCATCGCCTCCCCCATGATAGTCGAGCTTCCACAAGATCTGCTTCATCATGCCCTGCCACACCTCGGCGTCGCGCGCCGGCAGGTTGAGGCGCCGCACCAGCCGCCGCACTTTCTGCGTGGTTGAGGTCGCGGTGCGCGGATTGACGTAACCGCTGGCCCGAAGCGCGTCGAGCAGCATGGTGGTGAAGCGCTCCCGCTCCGCCTCGCTCGCGGGCTTGACCGCCATCGGCACTTTCCTCGCCGCGCGGGGATCGCGAACGAGTTCGTACAGACACAGCGCCACCGCCTGCCCCAGGTTCATCGTCCCGTGCGCGTCGCGCGTGGGGATGCGCATGAGCCAGTGGCAATGGCTGAGGTCGTCGTTCGAGAGCCCGAATTTCTCGGAGCCGAACAGCAGCGCGACGTTCCCCGCGCCCATCTCGCGCCGGATCAGACGCGCGCCATATTCCAGCCGCCGCAGCGGATGCTGCAACTCGCGGTGTCCCACCGCCGTGGTGCCCACCACTAGCGTGCAATCGGCGACCGCATCGGCCACTGTGGTGACCTCTTCGGCCGACGCCAGCAGCGCCGCCGCGCCCACCGCCGATCGCGCCTCCCGGAAAGCGACCTCGTAGGCATTGACCACGCGCAGCCGCGCGAACCCGAAATTGCTCATCGCCCGCGCCGCCGCGCCGATGTTCAGCGGGTTGCGCGTCCCCACCAGCACCACGCGCAGATGGTCGAGGTTGAGTGTGGCGGTCAGATGCCTATTCTAGCCCGCCCTACCTTCCCCCCACCGGCCGCGCCGTGGACCACCGCCCCGGCGCCCCCTTCGCGTCGTTCGCCCGCACCCGCCACCACAGCCTTCCGGCCGCCAGCGGAGTGATCGTGACGCTCGTCGTCGGAACCGTCCGGCTGAAGTTCCCCGCCGAGTCGAAGGTCTTCACCGGAGACACCTCGATGGTGTACGATGCCGCCCCCATCACGCTCGACCACGCGAACTCGCCCGGCAGGCCGTACGACGTCCCACCCGTCCCGTAGGAGGGCTGCAGCAGGACGGGCGCCGGCAGCGCTTCCTGCCCGGCAGCCGCCGTGAGCTCGATCGCGTCGCTCTTAACAACGCCATCGAGCGACGCCGTGATCGTCACGTTGCCGGTGGTGGTAGCGTGCAGCGAGTGCACGGGAAAGCTGGCCCCGCTCGTCCCGGCCGAAATGGTCACCGAGGGCGGCACCACGACGCGCGAAGGGTCGCTCGAAGCCAGGCGGACTTCCGTCTTGGCCGGCGCCGGAGCGGCCAGCGTCACCATGCCCTCCACCTCTCCGCCCGCCGCGACGTAACGGGGATGCATCGCCACCCCCGCCAGCGCGGGAATCGGG
>DATNLV010000340.1:0-11504 GCA_035602665.1 Bryobacteraceae bacterium
CGCCCGCATCAGCAGGCTTTCGGCGGCGTCGAAGTCGCTCTCGACCACGGCCCGGAACGCGTTGTCGATGACCTGGCGCGCCGGGTTGCGGTCCACCTGACGTAGCCAGGCCGCGGCAAGCTCCGCGTAAAGCTGATTGTCGTCGGGCGCGCCGTTTCCGGGGGGAGGCAACCAGAGCGCGTACTGCGTTTGGAAGAGGCCGGAGTTCGGATCGTGCTCCACCATCCAAAGGACATGATCGAGCCAGGGTCCCCGGGCGCAGTCGTGGCAGCACCGGCTGATGCGCTCGAACTCGCGTTGGGTCAACCGGGCCGGCGGTGTCACCACGGCAAGGGAAACCATCAGCGCGACCGCCAGCCTGTGCATGGCGGATTAGACACCGGCAGGGTGGGAAGAAGTTCCCGGTACCTGTGGATGTACGCTTCAAGTGCTATCGTGGAGCACTATGCACCTCCGCCGTCTCCTGCCGATTGCCGTCGCCTTTGCGATCGGCGCTTTGGCCCAATCCGACCCCTGGGCGCCGCTGCGCGTCTTCGAGGGGAAATGGGAGGGGCCAACCTCCGGCAAGCCCGGCAAGGGCAGCACCACGCGCGAATTCCGCTTCGAGATGAATGGCCGGTTCCTGTCCCAGCGCGACCATTCGGTGTACCAGCCCGCCGACCCCGCGGCAAAGCCCTTCGTCCACGAGGATTTCGGCTTCTTCAGCTACGACGGCGACTTGAAGAAGGTTGTCTGGCGACAGTTTCACAGCGAAGGACTCGTCAACGAATACACGCTGGAATCGGTGAGCGCGGACGGCAAGTCGCTAGAGTTCGTCACCACGCGGATCGAAAACCTTCCCGGGTTTCGAGCCAAGAAGCTCTATCGCATCCTCTCCGCGGACGAGATCGAAGAGACGTTCCTGCTCGCCATGCCGGGAGCGGACTTCGCCGTCTACACGCTGGCCCATCTCAAGCGCGTGAAGTGATCGCGGGGCGGGGAAGAGCGTCGGGCCCGATGATGCGGCCCGCGCCCCAGACTTCGCCAACGACTTCGACTGGAGCGCCAGGCTCGATCTCAGCGACACCGCCATACGCCTTCATGGGACACCGCCCGCAACCTCCGCGGAACGCTAAGTCAATGTCCAGAAGAGCCGCTTCCGCCAAAAACGGAGGGTACCCTGACGCTTATGCCAAGAGCGAACGAAGGCTTCCAGAACCTCTCTGTCGACGGGCTTGGAGGGCTACCGCTGCACTTCGGTATGGCACCATTTGGGCCGGACGCGTTGCACCAGATCTCTCCGACGAACTCGCCTTGGGTCAGGCGATTATCGCGGCCCCAGTGAACCAGCGGGCTGAACATTACCGACCGCCAGGAAACGGAAGCTCCCAGTCCAAACTCAGCGCTGGTGTTGTTTGGATTAAGACCGACGGCAGCGGTGAAGTAAAAGGCTCCGCGCCTGCGATCCGGCCAGGCGAACTCGGGTAGCAGCCTCCAATTCGCCGCGACAAACGGCACAACCGTCGGACGCGCGACCGTCTGGGCGATGACCACGTTCCCCAGTGTCGGCGAAGCGCCTGGGTTTTGAGTAACCGTAGTCTGGTTCGAGAACGACGAGTTGGGCAGCATCGAGAAAAGGACCCCGGCAGAGACCTCTAACCTCGGGTCGGCATAAAGCACGGCAATCGTCACGATTGATTTCTTTTGGGCGGCCGGAGGCATAGAGGCAACGAACGTAGCGACCTGGTTCACCGCATTCACGGCAAAGGAGACCTGACAGCCAAGGTGAGTCTCAGCACAGCCGCCCTGTTGCGCTGGATCACCTTTGGCTGGGTAATGAATCTCTCCGAGAACCTGGGGAGTGCTTCTTGGCACATCCCCTCTTGCCTGGCTGATGTTGACGAGATACTGGCCCAACTCCTTTGCGATAGCCGGAATTGCGACATAGTAGTACGGCACCGACGCCATCAGCGCGGATTTCCACATTGTAAGCCGGTTCAGCTCCTCCAAATAGGCCGTCTGCCCATCGGGAAGCGCCCCAATATCCGCCAGGGCAGCCTGAGCCTTCAAATCGAAATCAGCGCTATCAAGAATGGGAGACGCCGCGGGCTCGTCGCCTTTACCTTCGGCTGGAGCGGGATGCAAGAGGGGTTTCAGCTGAGATTGCAGGGCGGCAGCGTCACTTAGTATGTCCGTGAACGAGGTGTAAGATGGCTCGCAATACCCTCCGGCCAACTCACACAAAAGCAACTTCCGCCACCCTTCATAATTGGCCCAGGGGTCCGGGGTATGCTGGTTGCGCACTTCGGCCGTACGTTCCGGGGTGCCCGAGTTTGGCTCGGCGGGCCGCGGGAGCGGCGAGGTTATCTCCTGAAGCTGCAAGGAGACCGTCGTTGCATCATCAATAAAGCCCCTGATCTTGCCCGAGGCCTCAGTCAGCGTGCGTCTTAAGGACGCAAGGTCGTCCTGCACTTTGAGAACAGCAGGCGAATCAGATGGAGCGAAACCGGCAATCCTCGTTTCGGCATATCCTTTTTGTTCAACGCTGCCCACTAACGCCTTCAGGTTGGGGAGCGCAGAGCTCAGAAAGCCCGCTATCTGATCCGTTCCTGCAACGGTCTGAGCGCTTTGCGGGTCAAGGGTGAGGCGCTCGAATGGTAGCGGATTGGCCACCACAACCGTTACTTTCTTGCCGCGACGCACCTGGATGGTTGGCATGGCGACCGGATAGTTGCGGTCGATTGTGATCTGGCAGTCGGCGTTCGCCCTCTCGGTGGAACATTCTTGAATCGCCGCAAGGGCGGTGCGCGGGGCAGACGCCGCGAGCAGCAGAAGAAATATCGCCAAAGGTCTTCGCATAGCTCCCCTTCCAATCGACCGGAATGTCCAGCGGGACCTCAGCAACGGTGGGCAATACGCACCGAAAACGCTGGCTCAGACGCCCTCCAGACGGCATCTCCGTTTGGGACTTCCGGGCACTTGCCAAGTAGTATAAGCCAGATTGCCTCAGATCGAACCGCGCTTTCCACCACGGGATGATCCCAAAGGTCCACGCGCGGAGGCTCGGGTGAGAAATACTGCGAAAGAAGGCGAATTTTGGCGGGCGGAATCTCCTGGATACGGAACCGATCTCCATGGCCGTGGGGCCTTCCCGCGCCAGGACCATAAGACGCACATCCGATCCAGCTCGACGCCTGCCCGCTTGCGCCGCCCGGCTGGCCCACCTCAAGCGCGTGAAGTGATCGCCGGGCGGGGAAGAGCGTCGGGCCCGATGATGCGGCCCGCGCCCCACCCCGATTCGATCAGCTCGGCGGGGTCGGCGGTGGTGAACGCCACCTGGTAGCTCTCTTCGTCGCCGCTCGGAATGGGCGGCTTGCCGCGCATCGGGGAGACCGTGGCCAGGTAGCGGAGAACGGTGTAGACGTCGCCCAGCTCGGGCATGGAGAGGTCGCAGTCCTGCGTGCGGAATCGCAGGCGCGCGCCGCGCTCGGCCACTCGCCAGGCGAGGAATGCGCAGGCGGCCACGGCCAGCTCGAACCACTCCGTCTGGCTCGGCGCGGTGTTGAGATCGAGGAACAGGTCGATCAGCCGCTCCTGTTCGCGGGCGAACTCGCGCACTTCGAGCTCGCCAGTGTGCGCCGTCGCTTTCCAGTCGACATGGCGCGCGCTTTCCAGGGCCTCGTAGGGCCGGATCCGGTAGAAATCGTGCCCTCGGCCGCGCACCTGCGCCTCGATGTCGCCGCGGATAGCGGCCAGCAGTTCCTCGAAGCCCGGCTGCGGATCGATGGGCGGGTAGACCACCACGTCGCGGCGCAGCATCACCTCCGCGCGCCGCTCCAGGAAGCCGAACGGAAATCCGGTGGAGAACTGGAATCCGTTCTCGCGATAAAGGCCGCGCTTTTCGAAGCGCAGCTCGAGGGTCTCATCGAGGACGGCGCCGCCAGGGATCACCGGGAAATACAGAGCGGTGAGCACGGCCTCGCTCGACCCGCTCAGGTGGACCGAGAAAGACGGCACCCAGCTCTTCGCGTTGCGGATGTAGATGCGTCCGGCCAGCTTGCGGCGTGCCGCGATGTGCTCGGGCAGTGCCAGGTCGAGTTCCAGACCCGCGAGCGACAGGCGGCTGATGAAACCGGATACCAGCAGCGTGGCCAGCATGGCCGCCGCAATCAGGAACAGCAGATTGTTCGCCGAGGCCGCCGCCGCCACCGCCACCAGCAGCATCGCCAGCGCGAACACAATCCCGACCGGGGTGACGGTGCGGCTAAGCGCGCGCCGTAGGAACGACCTGAGACGTTGGAGCACCTCGACTGAATGATAGCCGATAGGGGGAACATTACTCTAGTAGTAGACGTTGTCTCTTTCAGGAGGTGGACCTTGTTCTGCGTTCGCTGCGGTGCACAGATGCAGGAGAACCAGCAGTTCTGCCCTTCATGCGGCACTCCCGTCCGCGGGGCCACTACCCTGATGCCTGCGACCGGCCGGATCGCCGGCCACATTCGCCTGCTCGGGATTCTCTGGGTTGCGCTCTCGGCTTTCCGGCTGATTCCCGGACTGTTCCTGATCGCGTTCTTCGGCCATGGCGGCATGGGGCTGCTGCCGCCGGAAGTGCCGTTTTTCGTCCACGGGATATTGCAGGCCGTGGGCACGGTGCTGGTAATCGGGGCGGCGGTGGGCCTATTGACGGGAACCGGACTCCTGCAACGGCAGGCCTGGGCTCGGGTGCCGGCGATCGTGCTCGCCTTTATCAACCTCGTGGACATGCCTTTCGGCACGGCCCTCGGCATCTACACCCTGTGGGTCCTGCTGCCGGCGAAGTCCGAAGAAGAGTACAACCAGTTGGCGCGGAGCGCGTAGGACGCCTCTCCAGCCTGGCGGCCAGAAAAAGGCGGGCGCGGCATTTGTGTTCGCGGAATGAGGACTGCGCCCGCTCCGAGTTTAAAGCACATGCGTCTACTTACAAGGACGACACGCCCGGCCTGATGGTTACCGGCCGGGCGTTTGTATGGGGCTACCGCCAGTAGCCGCGGTGGAAGCGATATCCGTGGCCGTGGCGTTCCCAGTACGGCCGAGACCAGACGGCCCGCGGGTGGGGCGGCCGGTCCCAGTAGCCGCGGCGCCACTCCCAACGGTCGCCGCGAAGATCATAAAAGCCGTCGATCCACACATAGCCGGGACCGGGAGCGTAACCCACCGCCCCAACTTGGACCGGGGGCGGCGGCGGTGGCACCCGATAGCCGTACGCCACGTAGCCGCCACAACCCGCGGCCAGGGACGAGCCGGCCAGAACCGCCGACATCAAGGCGAGCCTGAATCTGGACATCTGCATTCCTCCTCATCCCTTTGACCGTGGCTGGGCCAGGGCGGTTTATCCCCAAAGTCAGGGAGGGAGGGGACCGATTGTGGGCTAGGGCTTACTGACGCGCGCCGTTCGGAACGGAGCCGCGACCGCGGGAGCGGTGCGCCTACACTCGCGGTGACGCGCTGGCGTGGGGCGCGCTCAGGAGGCCGTCCGAGGGGCCGACGGCTGCCTGCTTCCCCATGAACCACAGCATCGCCAGGCCGACCCGCGCAACGCCCACGAGCATCAGCAGCAGCAGCAGGGTGGCCCGGCGGAGAGCGCGGCGGCCATCGTCGATGAAAAGGGCGGAGTTGAAGAGCAGCGCGAATCGCACGCTACAGCCACGGCAACGGCAGATTCTGCGCGAGCGGTAGACTTTGACGGCTCCGCAACTCGGGCAGGAACGGGCCTCGTGGCGGGAGATGGCTGGAGCGGTCCTGGTCATCGCGGCTCCACGACAGGCATCCATGTGTGCCCCACGCCGGGCGAACTCAAGCGCTACCAAATAGCCGCGACGCGCATCAACGACAAGACGCACGCGGTCAGTCCCTCAGCCGACGGGATGGCGGCGAGTGCCGGCGGAGCGCGCATCAATCATTACGTAGCGGTGCGAGGTTCTTTTTCTCAGCCCTGGGGGCTGATCGTGATCTTCTGCGTCGCGTCCACGACGCTGGCCGCCGCCGAGATCCTTCAGCGCGACTGCCGATCCAGATGGGCCAGCACCACCGGCCACGCCGCCTGGTGGCGGTCTAGCGATTCCTGGTCCGGGAAGCCCGCATGGCGGAGCCGCAGCAGCGTCCCGCCGTTATCGGGAACCAACTCGACCGTTACTACGGTCTCGACGCCTCTGGTGGCGGCGGTGAGCCAGGTCAGCTCCACAATCCGGCCGGGTTCGAGTTGCAGGAACCGTCCGTAATGCGGATGGCGGCTGCCTTCAAACTCAGTCTCGAAGAAGAAGGCAGTGTTGACCCGTCCTTCCATCAGCACCGAGCCCGGCGCCGCAAACCAGCGGTCGAACTCCTCGGTCCAGGCGCGGAATAAGGCAGCCGGGGCTGCCGCCATCGCCCGCTCGACGGTGAGCGACAACGGTCTCGCCGAAAGGTCAGGTTTTCCAGCCACCATAGCCAGTATCACAGACTGGCTTGATCGGCACCATCGGACCTGATACGCTGATCGGCGGCATGGCAAACTCACGTCGCGATTTCATTCGATCTGGTGCGGCGCTGGCCGCCGGGATCACGGGTCTGGCTCCGCAGGCTGCCGCTGCCGAATCGGCAAGCATCCAGGTGCCGAAGATCAAGTTCGGCGGGGTCGAGATCAGCCGCCTGGTGATCGGCGTGAATCCGTTCTACGGCTTCTCGCACTACAACCACAACCTGGACGAGGCGATGCGCGACTGGTACACGCCGGACCGCGTGTGCGAGGTTCTGCACCGCGCGGCCACTTACGGCATCAACGCGTTCAACTACTACCATTCGGAGCGCTCGCTGGCGGACTGGTCGCGCTTCGTCACCGAAGGCGGCAAGATGCACCTGATTCCGCAAGTGGGAGCGGGGGCGGATGCCGCCATGATGGTCAAGACCCTGCACCCGCTTGCGCTCCAGCGGCAGGGAGAGGTGGTTGACGACGCATGGCAGGCCGGGCACATGGACAGCGTCAAGGAATGGTGCAAGAAGGTGCGCGACCTGGGCGTCCTGGTGGGCGTGGGCACGCACATCCCTGAAGTGATCGCCAGGATCGAGGAAGAGAACTGGGACGTCGATTTCTACGCCGGCTGCGTCTATAACCGGCGGCGCACGCCCGAGCAGTGGAAGAAAGCGCTGGGCGGGGAAATGATGGAAATGCCGCACGACATTTACATGGCGAGCGATCCCCCGCGCATGTACAGCGTCCTGCGACAGACCAAAAAGCCCTGCTTCGCCTTCAAGGTTCTCGCGGCCGGCCGGATCGCGCCGGATGGAATCGAGCAGGCGCTACGTACCGCGTTCGAGAGCATCAAGCCATACGATGCCGTTTACGTGGGCATGTTTCCGAGGTTCCGGGATGAGGTCCGCATCGACGCGGAAATCGTTCACCGCATCCTGAGCCGGGGCTGAGGCACGGCCATGCTCCATCGGTGGCGACAGAGGATCTGGCCCACGATTACCGACTATGATTCCGCCTACGCAGCCATTCGGGGCGCGGTCAAGATCACTTCTGCCTGGGCTGCCTTAAGCTTGTTACTGGCGATCGCTGCCGTACACACCGGTCTCACCCATCCTCCGATTTCGCCCGAGCAGATTGGCGAAGCGGTCGGTTCCTTCGTGCAGGCCACGGTCTTTGGTCTGCTCGCCTGGAAGGTCCGCGGGATGTCGCGGCCCTGGGCCATCACCGGCCTCGCGTTCGCGATTCTGATCCTGCCGTTCGCTCTCGACTCGCTGCTTGCCATCCTGTTCCACACGGTAGTGTTGATTGCCTTCATCAGCGCAGTCCGTGCTGCAACCGCGTTCAGGCGCTTCGAGGCCGACCGCATGAGCCAACTTACGGACGCCGAGCGGCTGATGAGTAACTAGGCGGTAACCTCCGTCTGGCGCCAGGCGTCCCTACATTCGCATTCAGACTATTTAGAGTTACATTTATTGGAGAACACACATGAGGAAAGTTCTTGCTATCCTTCTTTCTTGCGCTTTTTTGAGCTATGCGCAGGGCAACACCTTCACTCGGGTTCGGTACAACGGCGGCTCAGTCCCGTCGAAGGTGGAACCAAGTAGCTGGGATAACAAGCTGACGGTCAGCTCCGACTCGATTGTGCTGGACCTCAAGGACAACCAGAAGCTGGAGATTGCCCCGAAGTCGGTCACATCGCTGAGCTATGGCCAGGAGGCACACCGGCGCGTCGGAACCATGGTCGCGCTGGCGATTCTAGTCGCGCCGGTAGCGCTATTTGGCCTTCTTCATAAGACCCGCCTGCATTTCATTGGTATCCAGTACGGCACGCCGGATGGCAAGTCGGGTGGAATCCTGCTCCAGGGCGATAAGTCGAACTACCGGGCGATCCTTGTCGCTCTTCAGGGTGTGACAGGCGCCCCGGTCTCGGTCGCCGAGAAGGAGAGATCGTTCATACCTGTCGGCGTCACGGTCAAGGTTTCGGAGGCAAACAGCACCGTTCCCGAGAAGACCGCGAAGCCCAATTGAGGGTTGGCGCGCCTTTCTCACACCAGTCCACGGTCCCGCAGCGCATGGGTTACACTCGGTGGTGGTCCGGAGGTCGAATGCTGCGTGAACTCACCATCGCGATAGTGGCGGCGGCACTGTGGGCGGCGCCGGCCGCCGCAGATTGCCGGCTGTTATTGGCCGACCAATCGAATTACGGGGCCAACCTCGGGTTCTACGTGGACCTGGAGGCGACGAGCCCGGGCAGCGGGCCGTGCCAGCTGAGCACCCTGACCATGTTCACCGGAGTCGCGAACGGGACCGGTTGGCGGTTTCCTTCCTACAAACCGGCCTCGGGATGGCAGTATGGCCATCCATACAACGTTGTCGTGACCATCGCGCCGAATCTGGCCACGATGGTGGTGGACGGCACGACGGTTCAATCGCCGGGTATCTTCGTTCCGTACAATGCTCCGATCGCGGTCAACGAGATTCCGAGTTGGGCGTCGGCGCCGGCAGTGTTTACCGTGCTCGAGGGCGATCTGCAGATCTCTAACGCGAGCGGCACAGCGAACTACGCCAGCCCCACTTCGAATCTGCCGGCGGCGGTGCTGGCGCTCTCCGGGCCGATGACCGGATCGCTGGCGTTCTCGACCAGCGGGAGCGACACGCAGGTGATCGAGACGTCGTTTACGTTGCAACCGGCGCCGGACCAATCGACGCCACTGATCGACGTTTACGGCCAGAGCGTGCAGACGACCTGGACCGGCAAGGTGGCGAGCGACGCGGACCTGGCTGCGGATAACGCGTATGAGCAGGCGTGGCTGGCCGCGCACCCGCCGGCCGCGAACGTCGATCAGTGGGGCGGCCAGACCGACGCGGGCTGGAGCGTGCCGGCGACGGGCTTCTACACAACCTCCAAGCGCAATGGGTATTGGTGGCTGATCAGCCCGGGCGGCCATCCTTTGTTCTACACGGGGCTGTGCGGGCCGCCCTCGACGAGCTGGGACGTGACGCCAATCACCGGGCGCGCGTGGGAGTTCACGAATCTTCCGGCGCAGGGCCAGCCGGTGGCGGCAGCGTGGACCTACGACCCGTGGGGCGTGGGCGACGGCACTTACTACTATGCTTTCATCACCTCGAACCTGATCCGTAAGTTCGGCGCGACGAACTACGTGGCGCTATCGACGGCGCGCTCGGCTGCGCGGCTGCCGAGTTGGGGCTTCACCGGGCTGGGTAAGTGGTCGAGTAAGACGGGCTCGCTGCCGATCCTGCCGGTGATCTACGTGACCGGGGCGCAACTCTCTTCCGGACACGTCGATCCCTGGGACACTACGATGACGCAGCAATTCCAGACCGGCCTTGCGGCGCAGATCCAGGCGAATTTGAACGGCGTCGACCCGAGCACGATTCTGGGCTGGTCGTGGACGAACGAGATCCAGGGGATCGTGCTGGCGTCGGAGGCTCAGGCGATTCTGCAACTGAGCGCAACCGTGCCCGCCAAGCAGAAGATGATCGACTACGGCGTCGCACAGATCTACTCGGGCAGCGCGACGGCGGCGGCCGCGGCGTGGGGCGTGACGGCATCAACGAGCCAGCAGCTCTATGCCACCGCGCCAACGCCGCCTGCGGCCGATCTCGAGAAGATGCGCGAATATTACGAGAATGCGGTGCACAGTTTCGTCTACCAGGCGTTCAAGACCGCGGACCCGCATCATCTCTACTTCGGCTTCTGGATCGTGCCCGGGTGGTGGGCAGACCCTTCGGATTGGCGGATCGCCGCGGCCAACTGCGATGTGCTGGGATACGACTGGTATTCGTTCGACATGCAGACCGACAGCATGAAGGCGCTGCTGGCGCAGGTGGACAAGCCAACGCTGATCGGCGAGTTCAGCTTCCCGCCAACTTACAACCTCCAGCGCGGATTCGGCGTGTATGCGGCGGCCAACGCGGCGGACGATCAGTCAGCGGGCCAGGCCTACCAGCGCTGGGTAGGCGAAGCGGCGAGCGAGCCGACCTCGGTGGGGACCATGTGGTTCCAGTATCGCGACGAGCCGCTCTCCGGGCGCGGGCCGTGCCCGACAGGGCAGCCGAACACGATGGTCTGCGGCGAACACTACGCGTTCGGCGCGGCGGACGTGACCGACCGGCCGAAATACACGCTGGTAGAGCAGATGAGAACGGCGAATCTGTGCGCGACGCCGGAGCGGCTGGCGCTCACCGGCGGGCAATCAGGCGGGGCTCCCGAAGCCGTCACGCTGCTGAGACCTCTCGACAATGCCAGCGGAGTCTCCGCGAGTACAATCCTGTTCTGGTTCTTATCCACGGGCGCGACATCTTATGACGTGCGCTTCGGCACTACCTCTCCGCCGCCCTTCGTGGCGAACATAACGGGCACGAGTTACAGCCCGGGAGGGTTAGTCGCAGGGACCACTTACTACTGGCAGATCGTGGCCAGCAACAGCACTTGCTCGACGCCTTCCGCGACGTGGACGTTTACGACGGCGGCGACACCCCCGGCGGCGCCCTCATTGGTCGGGCCGGGCAACGGAGAGACCGGAGTCTCCGCCGCGCCGACCTTGAGCTGGAACGCTTCGATAGGCGCGACCTCTTATGACGTGTACTTCGGCGCTTCGTCCACGCCGCCCCTGGCCGCTAACGTCACGGGCACGAGTTACACACTGTCAGGGTTGATTTCGGGGACCACTTACTACTGGCAGATCGCGGCGCGGAACAGCTTTGGGACGACCAGTTCGGCAACGTGGTCGTTTACGGCCGGCGCCCCGGCGCCGGGCCTGCGGTTCGTTCCGGTGACGCCGTGCCGGGTGGCCGATACGCGGGGCGGGTCCACCATGACGGCCAACTCTTCGCGATCTTTCGGCGTGCCCCAGAGCGGATGCGGCATTCCGTCCACGGCGCAGGCGTACTCTTTGAACGTGACGGTGGTGCCCGATGGGCCGCTGTCCTACCTGACGCTGTGGCCCACCGGACAGAGCCGGCCCCTGGTTTCGACCTTGAACTCGTTCGGCGGGGATGTGGTGGCCAATGCAGC
>DATNLV010000341.1:0-4125 GCA_035602665.1 Bryobacteraceae bacterium
TGCAGCCAGACCCTGATCGGGAAAGAGTTCGCGGCCGAACTGGCCAAGATGCGCTCGGCCGCCAGCATGCCCATCGCCGGTCTCTCGGGTAGGATCGACGACGTGGACGCGGCCGACGACCTCAAGTTCAAGTTCGGCGGATTCAGCGTGCACTGTCGGGACACGCTGTCGATCAACCTGAAGCGGAAGGACGACGATTGGGGGATGGAGGTGGCCGGGTTCCTGGGGTTCCCCATGCTGAGGCTGTTCTCGATTACCCTGGATTACCGGAACGGCCTCGTGAAGTTCGAGTGCCCGACGGCGCAAGACCGGAAGAAATGAGGTGGGGCAGGACTCCAGTCCTGCCGCCGGTGTCCACACCGGCCTCTTTTGGTTTTGAGGCTGAAGTCAGATGAGCACGGATTTCGTCGAACAACTCAAATCGGCCATCGACATCGTCGATGTGGTGGGGCAGTACGTGCGGCTTCGGAAGGCCGGCACACGCTGGGTCGGCCTCTGCCCGTTCCACACCGAGAAGACTCCGTCGTTCGGCGTGCACGCGGTGCATCAGTTCTACAAGTGCTTCGGCTGCGGGGCCAGCGGAGATGCCATCAAGTTCGTGATGGAGATCGAAGCGCTCACCTTCTACGAGGCCATGAAGGCGCTGGCCGGGCGCTACGGCATCCCCATGCCGAAGCGTGCCGAGTACAGTGACCCGGAAACCAAGCTGCGCGGCGCCATCTACCGCATGCACGAAATCGCGCAGCAGATTTACCGTGGCGCGCTGGCATCGGGCGGGGGCGCCGAAGCGCGAGCCTATCTCGCCAAGCGCGGCATCGCGCCGCCGCAGGTCGAGGAGTTCGGCCTCGGCTACTCGGACCGTGGCGGGCAAGCGCTGGTGCGCGCCTTCGACAAGGAAGGCTTCACCGAGGATCAGAAAGAGCAGTGCGGCCTGGTGCTGCGGCGCCAGGAGGGCGGCGGCTACTTCGACCGTTTCCGCGGACGCCTGATGTTCCCCATCCACAACGAGTCGGGCGCCATCATCGGTTTCGGCGGGCGCGCGCTGGCGGCGGGTGAGGAGCCGAAGTACCTCAACTCATCCGAGAGCCCCATCTATCACAAGGGCCGGGTGCTCTATAACCTCCATCGCGCCAAGACCGCCATCCGCGCCGCCTCGCGCGCGGTGCTGGTCGAAGGCTACATGGACGTGATCGGTGTCTGGGCGGCGGGCGTGCATGAGGTGGTGGCTTCCTGCGGCACCGCGCTGGTGGTGCAGCAAGTGCGCGCCATCAAGCGGCACTCCGAACGCATCGTGGTGAACTTCGATCCCGACGAGGCCGGAATGAAAGCCGCCGAGCGCTCCATCGAGATTCTGGTGGACGAGGGCATGCAGGTCCGCGTCCTCGAGCTCGAGGGCGGCCTCGACCCCGATGAGTACGTCAAAGCCAACGGAGCGGAGGCCTATCGGACCCACGCCGAGAAGGCGCCGGGCTACTTCTACTGGCTGGCCGACCGCGCTCGCGGCAAGTTCGACATGCGCACTTCGGAAGGACGCGTGGCCGGGCTCAAGTTCTTGCTGCCGGCCGTGCAGCGCATCGCCGACAAACTCGAGCGCGCCACCGTGGCCAACGATCTGGCCAACTACCTGGGCATCGAGACGGGACTGGTGCTGGAGCATTTCCGCAAAGCCGCCGCCGAGCGCCGCGAGAAAACCCTGACCGCCGCCGTGGTGGAGGTGAAGCCGGTGGAGCGGATCCTGTTCAACGCGGTGCTGGGGAGCGAGGAGATCCGCCGCTCCATCCTCCCGAGGCTCAAGCGGGCGCCGCAGCTCGAGCAGTTCCGCACGGTGCGGATCTTCCAGGCGCTGATCGCGATGGAGGAGAGCGGCGCGGCCTTTCGGGTGGCCGACGTGCAGGCGCGGCTGGGGGAGGCGGACCAGGAATTGTTTGCCACCTTGCTTTTTGCCGATAAGGGGGATGAGGATCAATCGACGGGTACGGACGCGGAGGCGTGCCTGCGAGAGCTGGAGCGGGCGGGCTTGGAGGCCCGCCGTACTGCGCTGAAGGCTCGCATCAAGGAGGCGGAGCGTGCTGGTATGCTGGAGGAGGCTCTGCGGTGTGCCGAGGAACTTGGGAGGCTGGAGCGGGCCTGAGCCAATCGCTCGGGGGTATTGTAAAATAGCTGGAATCTAGTCTCCAGCTATTCGCAGGTGGGGTTGACGGTGGCGCACGACGACAAGTACGACCGTCTTAAGCAGTTGATGGACGCGGGCAAGGAGAAGGGCTACGTCCTTTACGACGAAGTCAGCGAACTTCTTCCCGACGACATCGCTCCGGGTCCGGAACTGGACGACATTCTGGTCACCCTCGACGGCTCCGGCGTCGAGATCCTCGAAGAGCCCAAAATCGGAAAACCCGAGGAAGCCGAAGAGCTGCTCGAGGTCGACCTAACCCAGGAGTTCGGCGACAAAACCAACGACCCCGTCCGCATGTACCTGCGAGAAATGGGCACCGTGCCGCTGCTGACCCGCGAGGGCGAGATCGAGCTCGCCAAACGCATCGAGCGCGGCCAGCGCGCCGTCCGCAAGTCCACCTCCCGCTCCCCGCTGATCACCCGCGAGGTTCTCACGCTGGGCGACGACGTGCGGCGCGGCGCGGTTCCGGTGCGCGACGTCCTGGTTCTGCCGGACCTGGTGGCCAACGAGGATTCGTTCGAGACCCAGCGGCAGGAGCTGCTGCAGGCCATCGACGGCATCGAGCGCCATTACCGCAAGGCCCAGCAATTCCGGCAGAAGCTGCTGGCGATTCCGCGGACCACCAAGCCCAAGCAGCACCGCGCCCTGCGAAGCTTTCTGGCGCGGACCACGGTCAAGATCTCGCAGATCATCCGTTCGATTCCCTTCAGCGGCCTCGTGGAACGGCGGCTGGCCGATTGCGTGCGGCGGGCGGTGGAGGAACTGAAGCCGGTCGAGCGCGACATCGCCAAGATCCAGCGCCGGTTCGAAGAAGCCGGCTCGGCGGGCCAGGCGCTCCGCGAGCTGCGCAAGGAACTGCGCCAGTGCAATCTACGGCTGCAGGAGTGGGAAGAAGAGTGCGGCGCCAGCGCGACCGAGCTGCGGCGGACCCTGCAGATCATCGAGCGCGGCGAGGTCGAGGCCGAGTGCGCCAAAAAGCAGCTCATCGAAGCCAACCTGCGCCTCGTCGTCTCGATCGCCAAGCGTTACACCAACCGCGGGCTGCAATTCCTGGACCTGATCCAGGAAGGCAACATCGGCCTGATGAAGGCGGTGGACAAGTTCAACTACCGCCGCGGCTACAAGTTTTCCACTTACGCTACCTGGTGGGTCCGGCAGGCCATCACGCGCGCCATCGCGGACCAGGCGCGCACCATCCGCATTCCGGTCCACATGATCGAGACCATCAATAAGCTGGTGCGCACGCAGCGCCGCCTGCAGCAGGAACTGGGCCGCGAGCCGAGCACCGAGGAACTGGCGCGCCGGATGGAACTGCCGGTGCCGAAGATCCGCAAAGTCCTTCGTATTGCGCAGGAGCCCATCTCGCTCGAGACGCCGGTGGGCGAAGAGGAAGAATCGCACCTGGGCGATTTCATCGTCGATCGCCGCGTGGTATCGCCGTCGGAAGCGGTGATCAACCTCAACCTGCGCGAGCAGACGGCCGAGGTCCTCAAGACCCTCAGCCCGCGCGAAGAGAAGATCATCAAGATGCGCTTCGGGCTGATGGATGGCAGCGAGCACACGCTCGAAGAAGTGGGCCAGCACTTCGCGGTGACGCGCGAGCGCATCCGCCAGATCGAAGCCAAGGCGCTCCGCAAACTGCGCCACCCCAGCCGCAGCCACCGCCTGCGCGCGTTCCTCGACGCGGGTCTGCAGGAATAGCTGGCGGGCCAAAAACATTTGGCCACGAATGAACACGCATGCACACGGATAGGAAGTAACACGCGGGGCGTTGTCTTATTCGTGTTTGTGCGTGTTCATTCGTGGCCCCACTCTTCCTTTCCTTCTCGATAGATCCCGCGCACCATCTCTACGATCGGCCGAGGCACCAGGTCTTCCCAAGGCTCGCCGCGTCGGATTCTCTCGCGGACGTCTGTCGCCGAAACTTCGTCGCAGCCGTCGACGGCGGCGAG
>DATNLV010000130.1:0-2230 GCA_035602665.1 Bryobacteraceae bacterium
AATAGATCCACTGGCCACGCGCCACAAGCCACATGCCCTTTACAGCGCCGCCGCCCCGCGGTCCTCGTTCCGTATCCGGATCGTCTCCGCGACGTCGTAGATGAAAATCTTGCCGTCGCCGATCCGGCCCGTGCGTGCCGATTCCACCACCGTGCGAATCACCTCGTCCGCGCGCTCGGACGCGATCACCATTTCGAGCTTGATCTTGGGCACGAGGTCGACGTGGTATTCCTGCCCGCGGTAGACTTCGGCGTGTCCCTTCTGGCGGCCATGCCCGCGGACCTCGCTGACCGTCATGCCGTCGATGCCGATGGCCTTCAGCGCCTCCTTGACCTCGTCCAGCTTGAAGGGCTGGATGATCGCTTCGATTTTCTTCATAGTTACTCCGCGCGTAGAATCGTCTCCTTTTATCTTGCCCCCGCGTAGGCCGGCCACTAAGCGCAACGTTTTTATAGTCGAGATCCAAACTTTCTATTTGGCAATTGAGCTTGCCCAGCGTACACTCGCATCATGGCTCCACGTACCCGGTAGCTTCGGGGCGAGCCCTTTCCGGCTGCGGCTCCCGGTCGCGCCTGCCAGCCACAATCCACGAAAACTTTGGAGGTTAGTCGAAAAATGAAACGGCAAAAGTGTATCCTGACGACGGGATTGTTCCTTTTTCTGGCATCGTCCGCGATTGCGCAAGAAACTACAGCGGCACCCGCCGCCACGCCAACCCCCGAACCCGCTGCGGCGGCCGCGCCCGCTCCAGCTCCACTGCCCGCGCCTGCCGTAACCGGCCCGGTGCAGTGGCTGCCCCCCGCCACGTTCGATGCCGGACCTTTCGGCAAGATTGCCGTCAACGGCATCCTGGACGGCATGGGCTCCGTGACTCAAAACCACGTCCCCGGCGACAAGAGCTCGCAATTCGCTTTGAGCAACGGGCAGATCTTCATCCAGAAGACAGACGGCTGGTTCCAGTTCTACCTGCAGGCCGGCGCCTACAACATCCCGGATCTCGGGGCGCCGTTTCTCGCTACCGACAAGACCATGAGCGACCTCTACGGCCCCGTGCCGGTGGCCTTCCTGAAGATCCAGGCGGCGAAGAATACCTCGATCCTGGTGGGCGAGCTGCCGACGCTGATCGGCGCCGAGTACACGTTCACGTTTGAGAACATGAACGTCTCTCGCGGCCTGCTGTGGAACCAGGAAAACGCGGTCAATCGCGGCGTCCAGATCAACCAGACGCTGGGCAAGTTCACGGCCTCCGCGAGTTGGAACGACGGTTTCTATTCCAACCGTTATAACTGGCTGAGCGGCTCCTTGACCTATGCCAACGGGCCCCACGCGCTGGCGGTCGTGGCTGGTGGCAACGTTGGGACGACGGACTATACGAGTTTTGCCACGCCCATCCAGAACAATGGCAGCATTTACAACGTCATCTACACTTACACGAAGGGACACTGGATCCTCCAGCCGTACTTCCAGTACACCAACGTGCCGACGAACTTGAAAATCGGCGTCGCGAAAGGAGCCTCCACCACGGGCGGCGCGATGCTGGCGAGTTACGCCTTCCCGCACGGCCTGTCGCTGGCCGGGCGCTTTGAGTACATCGGGAGTTCGGGGAGCGCGGCGGATCAGGCCGTCAACCTGATGTACGGTCCGGGCAGCAAGGGCACCTCAATCACCGTGACGCCGACCTATCAGCATGGCGGCTTCTTTGTCCGCGGCGACATGGCTTTCGTTCACTTGGGCAGCTTGACGCCGGGTGACGGATTCGGCCCGCTGGGAATGAATACCAACCAGACCCGCGCGATGGCCGAAGTCGGATTCATCTTCGGCAACAACATCACCGAGAAGAAGTAGGGATTGTGTGGGGCAGGCGTCCACGCCTGCGGCGGGTCTCCAGACTGGCCCGGCGCCTGCCCCACGGGCTTGCAACAAAAAGCAGCGTCCAACTGGGAGGACGCTGCATCTAACCTGGAAACGAGGGGGCTATGGGGATACAAATGCTTGGGGCGATAGCCGCTGCACTGGTGGTCATCGCGTTTTCAGTCTGGGCCGCTGACTTCGGCCTGAGCCGCAACCGGTAACGCTGGGCGAACCGGTCGCGGCCCGCCAGGCCGGGTTCCTACCTCTGGCTGAAGTCTTCCGTGTGGGTCATGAACTCGGGATACGCGCCTGCGCCGAGTTCGAACAGATCCATCCCTCGCCGTTCGCCTTCCACCGCCACCCGCTGCCGATAGAACCG
>DATNLV010000135.1:0-6815 GCA_035602665.1 Bryobacteraceae bacterium
GAGATGCCACCGGCACGCTTCACCCGCGGACGGCCGTACCATTGGTTCGTGAAGGGACCTGCCGCATGAACCGCATTTTCGTGATCGACGACGAGGCGGCGCTGGGCGAGAACATCCAGCGCATGTTGCGGTCGCCCGAAACGGCCGTGTCGACTTTTCAGAACCCGGTGAAGGGCCTGGAAGCGGCCCTGGCGAAGCCGCCCGACCTGGTGTTGCTCGACATGCGCATGCCCGGGATGTCGGGCGAAGAGGTCTTCGCACGCTTGCACGCGGCGCACCCCGAGTTGCGCATCGTTTTCCTCACCGCCTTCGGGTCCGTGGAAGGCGCGGTCCTAGCCATGCGCAACGGCGCATTCGATTACCTCGAAAAGCCGTTCGAACGTGACGAATTGCTGCTGGTGGTGAAGCGCGCGCTATCCCAAGCCACCCTCGAGCAGGAGGTCGAGACGCTGCGTGGAAGGCTCGAAGCGCTGGGCGAAACCGACGAGCTGCAGAGCCGGAGCGCCGCGATGCTCGAGCAGATCGACAAGTGCCGGCGGGCCGCAGTCACCGACGCGACCGTGATGATCCTGGGCGAGAGCGGCACCGGGAAAGAGGTGATGGCGCGCTTCCTCCACTCGCGCAGCCGGCGGAAGAACGGGGCGTTCGTGCCGGTCGAATGCAGCGCCATGCCGAGTTCCCTGGTGGAGAGCGAACTGTTCGGTTACGAGCGCGGCGCGTTCACCGGAGCGGAGCGCACCAAGAAAGGTCTCATCGAATCGGCCGATGGCGGCACGTTGTTCCTGGATGAAATCGGGGACCTGGGCGTGGAGTTGCAGACCCGTCTCTTCCGGTTCGTAGAGGAACGCGAATTGCGCCGCCTTGGCGGTCTCGAAACCGTGCGGGTGGATTGCCGGATTCTCTGCGCCACCAACCAGGATCTGGCCGCCAAGATCAAGGCCGGCACTTTCCGCGAGGAACTCTTCTACCGGCTCGGCGTGGTCACCGTCAAGCTGCCCCCTCTGCGCGACAGACCGGAGGATATCCCTCACCTGGCGCGGTTCTTCCTGGAGCGGTTTTCCAGACGTTACGGCAAGAACCTCACCGCCTCACAGCGTTTCTACGAAGCGCTCCTGGGCCAGCCTTGGCCGGGCAATGTGCGCCAGCTCAGGAACGTGATGGAGAAGCTGACGGCGCTCCATCCGGAAGGCGTGCTCGAACCGGCGGATCTGGCTGAGGATTTTCCGCTGGCCCAGGCGGTCGCCGACCTGTCCGTCCTCCCCTGGAAGGAGGCTCGCGAGCGCTATCTGGGGAGTTTTGAGCTCTCCTACGCCCGCTCCGTGCTCGCGCGCTGCGACGGCAACCTCAGCGCTGCCGCTCGCGAGGCAGGCGTGGACCGCAAAACCTTCTACGCCCTGTTGCGCCGGGAAAAAGATCCCCAACCTGGGGAATAGATTCCACGCCCATCCCTTACTCGTTGGGGAATCGGCTCCCCAGGTCCACTCGCGATGGCTTCCAGGTCATTGATAGCAGAGGGCCGTTCTTTGGACAATCGCGTGCTTCGGGTCTGCTGAACTTATGAGGAGCACTCTCATGCTGGCCCGAAACAAGCCCTGGATCCCCGCTGCCCTACCGGTTCTCGCTGCGCTTGCCCTGATGTTCCTGGCGCCGCAGCCTTCTCGCGCGATCCCCGCGTTCGCACGAAAATACGGCGTCAAGTGCTATACCTGCCACCTGATCCCGCCGGCGCTGAACAAGACCGGCTATATGTTCAAGCGGCTCGGATACCGCATGCCTCCGGACGAAATGGACGGGACCAAGCCCGCTCCCAAGATCTCCGAGCTCGACAGCAATATCAAGTTCAATCTCATGAACTCTCTCGCCGTGATCACCCAGGGCAGTTTCACGGCCGAGAAGACGGCGGGCGACAGTCCCGCCTCTAACAGCAGCTTCAACCTGGATGAGGCGGCCCTGTTTGTCGCCGGAGCCCTGCCGCAGAGTAACTTCTCTTACTTTGTCCACTACGAGCTCTATCAGGGCGGCCAGAGTTTCTTGGAACAAGCGGTGGCCAGTTACACGGGCGGGCGCGCCAACAGCAGTTACTTCGGCAAAGCCGGCGAGATGCATATGCAGGAGGGCGAGGGTACTCGAGGCGCCATGTTCTACAATTTGTTCCCGGATCCGTCCTTGGTTCTCACCTTCGTCAACCCGCTCAATTTCAGCCTTGATCAGCACCCGGTCGGCGTGAACGCGGGATACACCTGGGCCTCGCCGTACTTCAAGCAGGTCGTCGGGGTCTCCGCAAAAGTGACGAATGGATTGAACGCAGATGGCAGTGAGATTCTGTTCGACTCCACCAAGAACTCCAAGGACGTCTGGTTAGATGCCGACTACTGGTTCGGCCCGGACGGTGGCGTCACCTTCATGACTTACTACGGGCGCAAGGACCAGGTGCAGAACCAGGGCACGCCCGACGAGTTCACTTACCGCCCCACCGTGCGGCGCTACGGAGTCTTTGGCAATTACCTGTTCTTCGACAAACTGGACGTCATTGGTGGCTATCTCAGGGGTCGCGACGACTGGAAGGACATGCTGACCAGCACGACCACGAACCTGACTTCGAACGGCTACCGCGCGGAAGTGGACTACTACTTCAAGCGAGGCACGGCGGCCATGGCTCGCTTCGACAGGATCGCCCAGAGGATCCCGGGCGGTCCCACGGCCAACACGCAGGCCTGGGGCGTCGGCGGCTTACACGCGTTGACGGAGTTAGGCAACGTCGTCATACGCGCCAGCTACAACTATGAACGCGATGCGGACCCCGTCTCGGGCGCCGTAAATACCGACAAGCTATTCCGTCTTGATTTGCGACTGATGTGGTGAGGAACAAACCGACATGAAAACACTGTTTCTGACGATGACCCTGGCTCTCGTCTCGATGCCTCTTGCCGTGGCGCAGACCAGCAACGTGAACCTTCCGCAGGATAAAGGGCCGGCCAAGATCGACGTTTCCGGCTACCCTGCGGAGATGCAGGCGGCCTATAAGCTGTTTACGGCCAAATGCTCCAAGTGCCACACCATCGCCCGGCCCATCAACACCATGATGACCCGCTCCGAGTGGGAGCGATACGTCAAGCGCATGATGCACAAGCCGAACTCAGGCATCAGCGACAAGCAGGGCAAGGATATCTTCGAGTTCCTTGTTTACGATCAGACCAACCGAAAGGACAAGGAGCCGAAGTCCT
Source organism: Bryobacteraceae bacterium (assembly GCA_035602665.1). Classification (GTDB taxonomy): domain Bacteria; phylum Acidobacteriota; class Terriglobia; order Bryobacterales; family Bryobacteraceae; genus DASWZN01. The sequence goes on from DATNLV010000135.1 coordinate 3,225, forward strand.
TCTTCCCGGCCTTGAGCGACGAGGAAATCGACAAGCTGAAGGCGCAGCAGCAATAGCGGGGAGCCCATGCGCTATCGGGTAACCGTCCCGGACCGGGAATACTTCGACCGGAACATTCCGTGCCGCACCGCGTGTCCAATCCACACCGAATGCGGCCGCTACGTTCAGGCTATCGGCGTTTCCAGGGACGAGGAAGCGTATCTGCTGGCCCGTGCCCCGAACCCGTTCGCATACGTTCTGGGCAGGATCTGCGCGCACCCCTGCGAAGATGCCTGCCGGCGCGGCAAGATCGACGAACCGATCGCGATCTGCGCCCTTAAGCGATACGCCACCGAGCGGCACAATCTCGGAATGGGTCACGACCCCGCGCGCAAAGGCGGTCCGCCCGCCGCCAAGCGCGGGAAGCGCATCGCCATCGTGGGGGCGGGAGTGTGCGGCTTGACCTGCGCCCACGACCTCGCGCTGCTGGGTTACAGCGTCGAGGTCTTCGAGTCGGCGCCGGTCCCGGGCGGGATGCTCTACCTGGGCATCCCGCATTTCCGGCTGCCGCGAGAAATCATCAAAATGGAGGTCGACAACATCCTCGCCCTGGGCGTGACCTTGCATACGCGCACGACGCTGGGTCGGGATGTCACCTTCTCCGACCTCCGCTCGAAGTTCGACGCCGTGCTGCTGGCTACCGGCCTGAACAAGGGCCGGGACTTGAAACTCCCCGGCAGCCATCTGGACGGCGTGTTGAACGGCATCGATTTCCTGATCAACGTCAACCTGGGCTACGAAGTTAACCTCGGCAAGAAGGTGATCGTGGTGGGCGGCGGGAACGTGGCGGTGGACGTCGCGCGATCGGCCCTGCGCGTGGTACAGGAGCCCTCATGGAACTCCGGCGCCGCCGAATCCGGCGCCGAAAGCCTGCAACCCGCCCTGGACGCGGCCCGCATGGCGTTGCGTTCCGGCGCCGAACAGGTGTGCCTGGTGAGCCTGGAATCCCGCGGGCAGATGCCGGCGTGGAAAGGCGAGGTCGACGAGGCGGAGCAGGAAGGCATCGTCGTCGAGAACAGTTGGGGGCCGAAAGAGATCGTCGGACAAAACGGCGTCGTCACCGGCCTGAAGGTCCGCCGCTGCATCTCCGTCTTTGACGAAAACGGCCGCTTCAATCCGGCCTTCAGCGACGACGAGAAGCTGATCGAGGGCCATAGCGTGGTCCTGGCCATCGGCCAGCAGGCGGACCTCTCCTTCCTCGGCGGCGACGAATCGGTCGAGATCACGCCGCGCGGAACCCTGAAGATCGATGAGAACCTGATGACCACGGCTCCCGGAGTTTTCGCCGGCGGCGATGTGGCCTTCGGACCGCGCGTGCTCGTGGAGGGCGTGGCCAACGGGCATCGCGCCGCCCGCTCCATTCACGTCTACCTCAATGGCAAGACCGAGAAAACGGTGTTGAGCCGGTTCCGCATCTTCAGCCACTGGGAGATGCCGCGCGGATTCCTGAGCACGCCCCGCCAGAAAATGCCGATGTTGCCAACGAATCGCCGGATCGGCATTGCCGAAGTCGAAATGGGTTTCGACGAGGCCCAGGGCCGTGCCGAGGGATTGCGCTGTCTGAAGTGTCAGGTCAATACCATCTTCGACGGCTCGAAGTGCATCCTCTGCAATGGCTGCGTGGACATCTGCCCGGAGCACTGTCTCCGCCTGGTGGATCTGGTGCAGGTCCAGGGAGACGCCCGCTACGAGACCTTGATCGCGAAACGGTTCGGCGTTTCGGCAAGCGAACTGGCGCCGCGCCAGGCCGGCGCGATTATCAAGGACGAAGAGAAATGCATCCGCTGCGCGCTGTGCGCCCAGAGGTGCCCAACCCATGCGATCACCATGGAAGCCCTGGAGCAGCAGGAGCGCGAAGTATTCGAATGAACCGGCAGGAGGACGACAACGCCATGAACCGACGATCATTCCTGAGCTGGGGCGGAGCGGGCCTGGCGACCCTGTGGGCTGCTATCGGAGTGAGCCTGGGCGCCGTGGTCCGGTTCCTCAGCCCTAGCGTCTACTACGAGCCCCCACTGGATTTCAAGATCGGTCACCCGGGGGATTTTCCTTTCGGCCCTCCCACCTTTCTCGCCGACGAGAAGATCTTCGTCTTCCGCGACCGCGAAAAAGGATTCGCCGTGGCAAGCGCCGTCTGCACCCACCTCGGCTGCACCGTCGGCTACTTCCAGAACGACACAAGCTTCCACTGTCCCTGCCACGGCAGCGTGTTTCGCGCCGACGGCTCGGTCGAGCACGGCCCGGCGCCGAGGCCTCTGGAATGGTTCGAAGTAACCCTAGCCCGGGACGGACAACTCAAAGTGGATAAGGACCACGTGGTGCCCGGGTCCTACCGCCTCATGGTGTGACGATGAATCCCATACGAGATGCCTGGCAGTCGATCGTCCGTCGAGACCCGCTTTCGACGGACAAGGGGAAATCTGAACTCGTCTTCCTCAACGTGTGGCTGCACATCCACCCCGCCAAGGTGCGCCAGGAGCACTTCAAGCTGAAGCACACCTGGTACCTGGGCTTCATCACCTTCTTCCTGTTCCTCATCCTGGTGACCACCGGCGTCGCGCTGATGTTCTACTATCGCCCGCAGTCGCCCCAGGCTTACCAGGACATGAAGGACCTCCGGTTCGTGGTGTTCCTCGGGCCGTTCCTGCGCAACATGCACCGCTGGGCGGCCCACGGAATGGTGGCCTGCGTCTTCCTGCACATGTGCCGTGTCTTTTATACCGGCTCGTACAAGAAGCCGCGCCAGTTCAACTGGGTGATCGGCGTCGTGCTCTTCCTGCTGACGCTCGGGCTCTCCTTCACCGGTTACCTGCTGCCTTGGGATCAACTGGCGTTCTGGGCGATCACGGTCGGAACCAACATCGGCAGCTACGCGCCGCTGGTTGGCGGCCGCCTCAGGGAGCTGATGCTGGGAGGCCACAGCGTCGGCGAGTCCGCTCTGCTGCGCTTCTATGTGCTGCACGTGGCGGTGCTGCCCTCGCTGATGGTGCTCCTGACCATGGTGCATTTCTGGAGGGTCCGTAAGGACGGAGGCCTCTCGCGGCCGCTCTGGAAGCTGAAGCCGGAAACCTCGGCGCCGCTGGTGACCATCGGGGAACCCGCGAGTCCGGCGCTCGCGGTCGCCGCCGTGCCCGCCGCCAAGGACAAGACCTACGGGCTCATGGAAGTGGTGACCGGCAAGCCGCTGTTCGAAACCATCAGCGAGGAAGAGGAGGAGGATACCGTCTTCTCCTACCCGTTCGCCTTCTTCCGCGAGGCCGTCGCGCTCCTGGCGACGGTGACTACCGTGATGGCGCTGTCGCTGATCTGGAACGCGCCGCTCGAACAGCTGGCCAACCCCGCAAAAACGCCCAATCCCGCCAAGGCCCCGTGGTACTTTCTGGGACTCCAGGAGCTGGTCAGCCATTCCGCCTTGCTCGGCGGAGTGGTCGTGCCCGGTCTCGCCGTATTGGTGCTGCTTGCCATTCCCTACTTCGAGACGAATCCCAGCCGCAGGCCGGCAGAGCGGAAGTGGGCCATCTGGGCCTTCACGGCGTTCGTCGTGGTCAACAT
>DATNLV010000136.1:0-20823 GCA_035602665.1 Bryobacteraceae bacterium
GACGTCCCGAGCAGGCGTGGACGCCTGCCCCACGCCCCCGCCAATTCCGTATCATCGAAGTAGAGGAGGCTCTGGGGGCGATGCTCATTCGCAGCCGCGCCGCGCTGCTGGCTCTTGCCGGACTTGCGCTGGCGGCGGAGACTCCGTCGCACCACGCGGGCGAGCTGTCGCTCGATGCCTATCCCTTTCAAACCTTCGACGGCACAATCCAGCGGGCCGAACTGGGCCGGCTGTGGGTGCGCGAGAATCGCGACGGCCCTTCGGATCGCCTGATTCAGATTGCGTTCGTGCGCCTGCCGAGCACGGCCGCGAAGCCGCGATCCCCGGTGGTGTTCCTGTCGGGCGGCCCCGGCGTGCCCGGAACCGTCATCGGACGGGTGCCGCTCTACCACCGTTTGTTCGAGAGACTTCAGACCCGCTCGGACGTGATCCTCCTCGACCAGCGCGGGGTCGGCATGTCGTCGCCGAATACCGCGTGTCCGGAGGGAGCGCCCCCGCCGTCCGCGGCGTTCGAAACGGAATCGGGCTTTCGGGAGGCGCTCACGGCGCTGGCGCGCGCGTGCGCCGATCACTGGCGCGGGGAAGGGCTGGATGTGGCGGCCTTCACCACCGCGGCCAGCGCGGATGACGTGGAAGACCTGCGCGTCGCCCTCGAAGCGGACAAGGTCAGCCTGATCGCGCACAGTTACGGCACCGCGGTCGCCCTCGCCGCGATCCGGCGGCACGGCGCGCATCTCGACCGCGTGGTGCTCGCCGGGACCGAGGGGCCGGATCAAACCGTGCAGCTGCCGCTGGTATGGGACTTCGCGCTGCGGAGGCTTTCCGCAATGGCCGCGTCCGCACCGGACTTGAGCGGCGCCTTTCCCGACACATATCGGGAGTTCCAGCGGCTCCTCGAAAAGCTCGCCAAGGAGCCGCTGCCCGTTCCCATCCAGACCGGGGCAAAGCAACACAGCACCGTCCCCGTGGGGCCGTTTGTCCTGAAGCTCAGCGTGAAGAACATGCTCTTCAATGGGCGGCAGGCGGAGGGCATCCCGGCCCTGGTGTATTCGCTGTCGCAGGGGGACCCGACGCTTCTGATCCCGGCGGTGCAATCGCTCTACAATGCCTTAGCCTCGGGATTTTCCGTGATGCAGTTTTCGGTGTCCTGCTCGGACGGCTGGTCGGCCGAGCGGCGCAGGCTGGCCGAAGCGCAGGCGTCCCGTTCGCTGTTCGGCGACGCGCCCTTCGTCCACCTGGATCCCGATCTTTGCGGCGCCGTGGGCGCGGCGAGCCCCCAGAGCGAGTCCCTTCTGCCGGTGTGGAGCTCGGTTCCCACCCTGCTCGTGAGCGGGACGCTCGACAGCAACACGCCGGCCTTCCAGTCGGACGAGATTGTCTGGGGACTCTCCAACGGCGAGTCCGTCCGGGTGGAGAACGGATTCCACGACACGCTGCCCTCTACCGACGTGCAGGCCATCGTGATGGAGTTCCTGGGCGGCGCGGACGTCGGGGACCGCTCCGTGGAACTCCCGCCGCCCACCTTCCTGACGATCGCCAAGGCGATCGCCGACGCCGGAACCACGCGCGGGAGTGCGTTCCCTCACACGGTCACGCTTCACAAGGGAACGCCGCTGATACACTAGTCTGGAATGAGATTTTTGCCGCTTCTAGTCCTCCCACTCCTCGCGCTGGCCGAGGAGAAGAGCGCACCCGACACCGTCCTCGAGACGATGAACAACGAGCTGATCCGTTCCCTCGGCTCGCTCAAACGGCAGCCCGTCCCGCCCTACTTCCTGTCCTACCAGCTCACGGACAACCGCGCCGTCAGCGTGACATCGTCGTTCGGAGCGCTCACGCAGAGCAACGACCAGCGCACCCGCTTGCTCGACATTGACCTCCGCGTGGGAGACTACAAGCTCGATAGCACGCATGGCGGCCGGCCGGGCACCGCCGCCGCCGGCGCGATCCCCATCGAGGACGACCCGGCCGCGCTCGCCGTCAGCCTCTGGCTCGAAACCGACCGCCAGTTCAAGGAAGCCCTCCAGCTCTACGAAGCGGTGAAGACCAACCAGGACATCAAGCTCGCCCAGGAGGACAAGTCCCCCGACTTTTCTCCCGCGCTCGCCGAGAAACATCTGGAGCCGATAGCGCCCTTCTCCTTCGATCGAGCGGCCTGGGAAGAGAAGGTTCGCAAGTACGGCCGGGCCTTCCGTGGCCATCCCGACATCCTGAGCGCCGATGTCACCGCGATCGGCGAGATCGAGACGCGCCGCTATGTCAGCTCGGACCGGGCGGCGATCCGCATGTCGATGCCGTTCTACCGCCTCTTGATCTCGGCCTCCATCCGCGCCGCCGACGGCGAAGTGATGGGGCTCAATCGAACATTCATGTCCTTCCACCCCGGCGGCCTGCCCAGCGATGAAGAAGTGCTGCGCACGGTTTCCGGAATGGTGGACATGCTGCTCGCCCTGCAGAAGGCGCCCGTCGGTGAGCCCTACACCGGACCCGCCATCCTCTCCGGCCGGTCGGCCGCGGTGTTCTTCCACGAGATCTTCGGCCACCGCGTCGAGGGCGCCCGGCTGAAGGACGAAAACGACGCCCAGACCTTCAAGAAGAAGATCAATCAGCCCGTGCTTCCGGACTTCCTCTCGGTGTATTCCGATCCCACGCTACAGGCTTTCCACGGCACCGATCTCGTCGGCTACTACCCCTTCGATGACGAAGGCGTCGAGGCGCGCCGCGTCACCGTGGTGGACAAGGGCGTCTTCAAGACCTTCCTGATGTCGCGGTCGCCGGTGGATGGCTTCGACCAGTCCAACGGCCACGGCCGCCGGCAGCAAGGCTTCGCGGTGGCGGCGCGGCAATCGAACCTGCTGGTGGAGTCCTCGAAAACGGTCTCGCGGGCGGAGCTGAAGAAGATGCTGATCGAGAGCGTCAAGGCCGCCGGCAAGCCCTACGGGCTGTTCTTCGACGACATCGAAGGCGGCTTTACGTTCACTTCGCGCCAGCTGCCCAACTCCTTCAGCGTCATGCCGACGGTGATCTATCGCATCTACCCGGATGGGCGTGAGGAGCTGGTGCGCGGGCTCAACCTCATCGGCACGCCCCTGATCGCCTTCAGCAAGATCGTGGCCGCCGACGACGATCCGGAAGTCTTCAACGGCCTTTGCGGCGCCGAATCGGGTTGGGTTCCGGTCTCCGCGGTGGCCCCGGGGATGCTGCTGGCCCAGATCGAAGTGCAGCGCAAAGAGAAATCGCAGGAGCGCCCACCGATCCTGCCCGCGCCCGAAGCGGACGCGAGGAGCGCCCGATGAAACGCGCACTGTTGCTAATGTTCGGGCTCGCTATCGCCGCCTTCGGCCAGCAGGACGTGGTGGTGAAGGCCATGCGCGACGAGCTGGCGCGATCGATGGCCGGCCTCCGCATGGAGAATCTCGACAAGCCCTACTTCATCTCCTATCGGGTTGACGACGCCGACGCCGGCGTCGTGTCCGCCACGCTGGGCCAGCTGACCGCCTCGAACTTCGGCCGCTCGCGCGCCCTGGCCGTTCAGGTCCGCGTCGGCGGCTATCAGCTGGACAACACCGATTTCTCCTCCGGGCACCCTGGCCTCGCCCCGCGCGCGCTGCCGCTCGACGACGACTACGAGCAGATCCGCAGAGAGATCTGGATCGCTACCGACGCCGAGTACAAGCTGGCGAGCGCCACCCTGGCGGCCAAGCGTTCCGTGCTCGAACGCCGCAAGGCCGCCCCGGCACTGGCCGATTTCACTAAGCAGGATCCCGTGACGGTCAGCGAGCCGGCACCCGCCCTGAAGATCGATGTCCCCGCCCTGGAACAGCTCGCGCGCGACGTCTCGGCCGTATTCCGCGGCTCTCCGGAGATCCTCGGCTCGGACGCCCAAATCACGCTCGCCACCCTGACCACGCGCCTGGTGAACAGCGAGGGGGCCCTCTCTACAGGGGTCCGGACCATCCTGGACCTGCACGTGGCCGCGCGGACCCAGGCGCCCGATGGCTCTGCCCTGATCGATTCCTTCCACGTCAATGGACGCTCGCTGGATGTGTTGCACAGGGACGAGCTGCTGGTGCGGACTCGCGCGCTGCTGGCGCGTCTGAAGGTGCTGCGCGCCGCTCCCGTGCTTGACCGGTACAACGGTCCGGTGCTGTTCGAGGACGAAGCCGCGGCCCAGGCGTTCGCCCAGGTTTTCGCGCCGGCCGTGAGCGCCGTTCGGATTCCGATGACCGAAGATCCGCAGGTGGAGAACCAGATCGAGCAGGTTATGGACCAGTTCCGCGTCTCGCTGGCCGACCGGATGGGCGGCCGCGTCCTGCCGGAGTCCTTCGACGTGACGGACAATCCGCTTCTGTCGGATTTCGCCGGTCTGCCCCTGATTGGCCGGCACGCCGTGGACAGCGAATCCGTCCCCGCGCGCGAGGTCAAGCTGGTCGAAGGCGGCATGCTGAAAGCCCTGCTCGCGACGCGCACTCCAACCGCCCAAACCGCGGCCAGCACCGGCAGCGCGTACAGTCCGGGGATGGCCGCTGCGAGCAACCTTTTCGTGACCGCCCGGCAGTCCAAGACCGCCGCGGAACTGCGCCAGGAACTGCTGCGGATGGCCAAACAACGCGGCCTCGGATACGGCATCGTCGTGCGCCACGTGGGGGAAGTCGGGCTGAACGCGCTGATGCGCATGGCCCTGGGCAGGATGTCCGCCGACACCGGCTCGGCCATCGCCGCCTACAAGGTGTTCGAGGATGGCCACGAGGAACTGGTGCGGGCGCAGATCTCTCCGCTGCCCGTGTCGGCGTTCAAGGACATCGTGGCGGCCGGCGACAAACCCGGCGTATATAACATCGGGTCGCTGCTCTTCATGGGCTCGCTGACGGGGGGAGCGCCGGCCATGGCCTGGTCGACGTACATAGTGCCGCCACTCCTGTTTGAAGAGGTCTCTCTCAAAGCGCCCAGCGGCCCATCGCCGACCGCGCCGGTGGTCGCGTCGCCGTTGGACATCGGCGTCCCCATCGGGTCTTCCAACTAACCAAGTGGGGCGGCTCTCCAGAGCTGCGCCGGACGTCCACGTCCGGCTCCGGTCTTTTCAGTAGTTGAACGGAGGCGGGTCTGGAGACCCGCCGCAGGACTGGAGTCCTGCCCCACCGTCTCCGTCCGGCCACGCCTCAGCGGCCTACGGGGCATCGCCGGGCAGAACTAAGGTGAACCCCCGGGGCCAGCCCAAGCTATTGATTCTAGTGTCTGTGGCTTTCGGCTGACGATCCTTTGTTATGATAAGGGCCAGATGAGCTTGCTGTCACCCAGATTGCAGTTACGGGTTGCGCAGAAACAGATCCTCACACCTGGGTTGGTTCAGATGGTCACGGTTTTGCAGCTGAACCGTCTGGAACTGCGCGAAATGCTGGCCCAGGAAGTCGCCCAGAACCCTGTTCTCGAAGAGGCGGGCGACGAAAGCGGCGAGGAGTTGAGCCCGGAGGAAGTCCAGCAACTGCTCGAAACCGAGCGGCCGTCGGACCCGGCCGACAAGTCGTTCCTGGAAGCCGCCGACGGCGACGGCTACGCGGCCACCGGACCGCCGGACGGGGACGCCGAGGCGCCCGAGCCGGTTGTGGGTTCGGCCGAAGCCGCGATCCTGCCCGCCACCGGGCCGGCCGATGGCGCCGAGACCGCGGATGGCGCTGAGCCAAAGGCAGCCACGGACCCGTTCGAGGAGATCGACTTCGGTTCCTTCTTCGACGACTACCTCGATCCGGGACACCGCAGCCCCTCCTCCGAGCAAGTCGATAAGCCGTCCTTCGAGACCTTCCTCTCCGCGCCGATCACGCTGGGGGATTACCTGCGGTCGCAGTTGAGCATGGTGCCGCTGGCGGACGAGATCCGCGACGCCGCGGATTCGATCATCGGCAACCTGGACGAGGCGGGCTACCTGACGGCCTCGCTCGAGGAGATCGCTTCGAGCGGCGACCACACCGTCGAAGACGTGGCCGCGGCGCTGCATGAGGTCCAGAGGCTCGATCCGGCCGGCGTGGGCGCGCGCGACGTCCGCGAGTGCCTGCTGCTCCAGATCGAGAGCCGCAACGGCCGCGGCGGCGTGGCCTGGCAGATTGTCTCCGACCACCTGAAGCTGGTGGAGTTGAAGCAGTACCGCGAGCTGGCGCGCCTGCTGGGAAGGCCGCTCGAGCACATACAGACCGCCGAGCAGATGATCCACCACCTGAACCCGCGGCCCGGCTTGAAGTACTCCGGACAGGGAGCGCGCCAGGTGGAGCCCGACGTCCACATCTTCAAGGACGGCGACCAGTACATCATCCAGCTCAACGACGAGGACCTGCCGCAGTTGCGCCTGAACGCCAACTACCGGCGCATGCTCGACCGCAACCACGAGCCGAGCAAAGAGGTCCGCAATTACGTCAAGGAGCGCTACGCATCGGCGCTGCAGCTGATGAAGAATATCGAGCAGCGCAAGCAGACCATTCTGCGCGTGTGCCAATCCATCGTGCGGCGGCAAATGGACTTTCTCGACCGGGGGATAGACCAGCTCAAGCCGATGATGATCAAGGAAATCGCCGAAGAGATTGGCGTTCATCCCTCCACCGTCAGCCGCGCCGTGGCGAACAAATATGCCCACACCCCGCAGGGCGTTTTCGAGCTGCGCTATTTCTTCTCGGAAGCCGTGCAGGGGCCGGTGGGCGCCGCGACGCCGCTGCTCATCGTCAAGCGCATGGTGAAGAAGATGATCGAGGGTGAGAACACGGCACATCCCCTGACCGACGAGCAGATCACCGCCCGCCTGCAGTCGGCGGGCATCCAGGTCACGCGGCGCACCGTGGCCAAGTACCGGGAAGACATGAAGATTCCGTCCACGCATCAGAGGCGCGTTCGCGCCTGAACGGGAATTGGAGGGACGCAATGAAGATCACATACACTGGCAAGGAAGCGTTGACTCCAGCCGAAAGCGGAAAAATCGAAGCGAAGTTCGCCAAACTCGCCAAGCTGCTGGATGTCCCTAGCGGGGAGCGCGAGGCCCACGTCATCCTGGCGGAGCAGCGCCACCTGAAGCGCTGCGAGATCACCATCCGGTATCACGACCACCGGTTATTCGGCGAGGAGAGCGCCGCGGATTCCTTCACCGCCATCTCCACCGCGATCGAAAAGATGGAGAAGCAGATCCTCAAGCTCCGGGAGAAGTGGCGCGATACCAAGCGCGGTCCCAAGGAAGAGGTTGAGCTGGAGGCGGAGCCGGCGCCGGCGGCCAAAGGCGGCGCTAAGGCGGCGCCCGCACCCTCGAACGATGCCGAGCCCGGCCCGCACGTGTTCCGGCCCGATCACCACCAGCGCCGCAAGCCCATGACGCTCGAAGAAGCGATGCTCGCTATCGACGGGCGCGACTACGTGGTTTACCGCGATGCCGAAACCGATCGCGTCAACGTGCTGATCCGCAGGCGCGACGGCAATTTCGATTTGATCGAAGCGTGAAGACCAAGCCTAGTTCCCCTGGCGGGCCGAAGCCGCCCGAGCTGGTGATCGTGACCGGCCTGAGCGGCTCGGGCAAGGCGACGGTCCTCAAATGCCTGGAGGACCTGGGTTACTACTCGGTGGACAATCTGCCGGTGGGCCTGCTTCCCAAGTTCGCCGAACTGGTGAAGAGCTCGCCGCAGGTGCAGCGCGCCGCGCTGGTGTTCGACATCCGCGAAGGCTCGGGCGTGCAGCGTTTCCCGCGGATGTATGCCCGCATCCGCCGCCAGATCCCCACCCGGCTGCTCTTTCTGGAGGCCGACGACGCCACGCTGGCGCGGCGTTTTAGCGAAACGCGGCGGCCGCACCCGCTGGGCACCGACCGCTCGGTGCTGCGCAGCATCAAGCAGGAGCGCCAGATGCTGGCGCCCATCCGCGCGCTGGCCGATCACATCGTCAACACCTCGAAGTTCAACGTGCACGAGCTGCGCGAGCTGATGGGCGAGACCTTCGGGGGCGGGCGCGACGAGTCGAAGATCCTGATCTACGTCACCAGCTTCGGCTACCGGCACGGTGTGCCGGCCGACAGCGACCTGGTCTTCGACGTGCGCTTCCTGCCCAACCCCAACTACATTCCGCAGTTCAAGAAGCTCAGCGGGCGCCATCCCTCGGTGGCGCGCTACATCCGCTCCTTCCCGCAGACTGTGGAGTTCATCGACCGTATCACGGACCTGCTGGTCTACCTGTTGCCGCACTACATCCGCGAAGGGAAGAGCTACCTGACCATCGCCTTCGGCTGCACCGGTGGCCAGCACCGCTCGGTCATGATCGCCGACGAGGTGCGTAAGCGCCTGCTGCGTTCGGGCTTCAAGGTGAAGGCGACCCACCGGGATATCGTCAAGGCGGGGTAGGCACCGTGGCGCGGCCTCTATTGTGGGGCAGGATGGCATCCTGCGCGCCGGTTGCGAACCGGCGCCCGACCGCAGACTGCAGGCGGGTTACCAACCCGCCGGAGGTTACTAACCTGCCCCACAGTTCTCGATGGATTCCCGAGTCTAGGAAAAACTAAGTGGCATAAGCTGCTACCGCTGCCAGTCCAGGGCGTAGATCTCCTGGATGCTGATGTCGCGCGTCGCCAGGAGGGAGTCGTCGGGTCCCAGGCCGGTCCACCAGCCGAAGCGGCCCTGGGCCAGCCTTCCGTAGTCGCCCAGATCTACCAGGCGCTCGAGCTTGCGGCCGTTGACGCTTACCCGGTAGAAGGTCGCATGGGCGGTGAAGGGGTCGGAAAAATAGACGTACTTGCCGTCCTTCGACCAGTCCGGATAGGCGCTGCGGGCGGTGACCAGAGGCTCCCACTTGCGGCTGGCGAAGTCGAATAGCACAAGCTTCGTGTAGTCGCTGGTCATGGCGAGGATGTAGCGGCCGTCGGGCGACCAGCGCGGCGAGAACACCCCGGCGGAGTCAGGGACGTCCGACACCTCCTGGCGAGTCTTCAGATCGACGATGTGCAGGGCGTTTCCATTTCCGTTCCGCGCGGCCTCGACGGTGGTGCCGAAAGCGATGGACTTGCCGTCAGGGGACCAGGTCGGGTCGAGGCTCTCGCCCGCGCCGGGCAGGAGCCGCTCGGGGCTGCCGGCCTCCGCGGAGACCAGGTACGCTTGCCAGGGCTGGCCGGGCGTCTGGCCGCTGAAGGCGATGGTCTTGCCGTCGGGTGACCAGCGCGGCAGCGCGGACAGCATCGGCGGAAAGGTCAACTGGCGGCGGTCGGAGCCATCGGAGGAAACGCGCCACAGGGTGCGTTCGGGGTAGGCGACGTAGGCGATGGACCGGCCGTCGCGCGAGAACGCCAGGCTCTCCGCGGAGAGTCCGGGCATGAAGGGGACGGGGTGACCGGCCTTGGGGTCGAGCCGCAAGACCTCGCTGCGCGGGAGGGCCCCGATGAAGAACAGCTTCTTGCCGTCGCGGCTCACGACCGGCGCCTGGGCGCTCACCTGCCCGAAGGTCAAATGCACGGGCTCGCGGCCAAGCCTGAGCCAGAAAGGCGCCTTCTCACGCATGGCCCAGATGTTGGGCGTGCCGTTACGGGTGGACTGGAAAACGAAATACTCTCCGTTGGGCGTCCAGCTTCCGCAACATTCCGCGGGAGGATTGTTCCAGCCGGGGAGCAGCGGATGGAGGTGCGTTCCATCGGCCGCCATCTCCCAGAGGCTGGAGGTATTGAGCCGCTCGTCGTGGACAGTGAGGCGGACGGTCTTGGAATCGGGCGACCAGCGGGGCCACAAGGGCCGGCCGTTCACCGTAGCTATCTTCGTTAAATCGCTTCCGTCGCTTGAGGCACGATAGATCTCGTGGTCGCGGGAAACCAGGATCTGGGTCCCATCCGGCGACCAGGCCGCGTCCACCGCGAGCAGGTTGCCGACGCGGCGCGGTTGACCGGCGGGCACGGGCACCGCCCAGAGCGGCGCAGCTACCAGTTCGCCAGAGGGCGGCCCGCCAAGTCCCAGAACGAGAAGTTCGGGGCGGATTGGGGAGATTCCGGCGAGAGCCCAGCGGGAGAAGGGGAGCGGCACGGGCGCCGGTTCTCCTCCCTCCACGGAGACCTGTTGGAGGTCGCTGGGGAAGGCCAGGAGTTCCTCGAAGTAGATCCTGGAGCCGTCGGTCACTATGGGATTGGGGATGCCGGTGAGGGAGCCGATCTTCGTGCGGCCGTCGTTGGTCAATTGAACCATGTCAGCGGCCTTTGGAGGGGGCGCGGTTGGCCTGAGCAGCCCCACGACCACCCACGCCAACCCAACAAGGGCCCACCCTATGCCACTGCGTTTCAGGAATCGCTGCCTGCGGCCGGCGGCCGGAGCCTCCCCCGCGGGCGGGGGAGGGGGGGCAGCCGTGGCAACCGGCACCACGGCCGAACGCCTCCACTTCGATTCGCGCCGCAGCCGCTTCAGGTCCGCGCGCATTTCCGAAGCCACCTGGTAGCGCAGATCGCGATCCTTCTCCAGCGCCTTGTTGATGACGCGTTCAAGCTCCGAGGGCAGGCCGGGATTCAGGCTCACCGGTGAAGCCGGCGCCTTGTGCAGAATGCCGTCGAATATCGCGGCCGTGGTCGCGCCCGCGAAGGCGCGCTGCCCGGTTGCCATCTCGTAGAGAACCACGCCGAAGCTGAACAAGTCGCTGCGGGCGTCGAGGTCCTCGCCCAGAGCCTGCTCCGGCGACATGTAGGCCACCGTGCCCATGGTGGACCCGGGAGTGGTGCGCAGGTCGTCCAGGGCGACGGTGGGAAGCGCCGTCACGCCGGCGCCGACGGTGCTTACGCGCACCGATTTCGCCAGACCGAAATCCAGAATCTTGGCCTGGCCGCGTGCGGTGACGAAGATGTTGGCGGGCTTGATGTCGCGATGGAGGATGCCGGCCGAGTGGGCGGCGTCCAGGCCGTCGGCGATCTGTATGGCCAGATCGAGCAGTTCACCGCTACGCAGCGGATGGCCGGTGATGCGATCGGCCAGCGTGCGGCCTTCGAGCAGTTCCATTGCGATAAACGGCCGGCCGTCCTGGTCCCCGATTTCGAAAATGGTGCAGATATTGGGGTGATTGAGCGCCGCGGCGGCGCGCGCCTCGCGCTCGAAACGCTCCCGCGCCTGCGGGCTTTGGGTCCAGTCGTCGGGCAGGAACTTGAGGGCGACCCGCCGGTTGAGGCGGGTATCCTCGGCCAGGTAGACCACGCCCATGCCACCGTCGCCAAGCTTCTCGAGCACCTGGTAGTGGGACACGGTCTTGCCGGTCATGGAGAAAAATGCCCCTTTGTTCGCATAGTAGCATGGCCGACCAGCACCGAACCGCGAACGTCAGGGAGCGGACACCGCCCGTGCGAACTCTCTCAGTTCGCCGGCATTCAGATCGGACACCGCCCAAAACGTGATCCCGGCTTCGGTCCAGTGGATGAGGTTGTAGCCGCGGAGGGTCTGCGTCTCCATCCGGGAGGAGCGCTCGGACGTCGCGGGCCAGCTGAACAAATTGATGACGTGCTGCCGATGGCGGTAGACCAGCGCCGCCGCCGGCGTCTGCCCCAGGTAGTCCAGACGGCCGCCGGTGAGTGGGAATCCCTGGCTCGTCAGATCCTTCACCGGCGGAGAGAAGTCGACCTTGCCATTGAACCAGGGTTTCACCGTGTGCTGATCGGAGGTGATGACATCCACCAGATGGCCGGCCATCAGCGAGCGCACATGGCTCGATACCACTTCCTGCGCCATCAGGTCCTGCCCCGCGGGCCGAGCCATGAGGACCACAATCCAGATCGCCGCCGCCAGCGCCGCCACGGACGCTCCGATGCCGAGCCATCGCCAGAACATCGGGACGCCCTCCTGTTTCCGCCCGGCGGCTTCGATGTTGCGCCTCAAACGCGCGGGCGCCTCAAACCGCAGGGCCTGATCCTGCATCAAGGAGTGCAGTGTCCGCGCTCGCCGGTATGCTTCGGAGCAGTCGCCGCAGCCTTCGATATGGCGTTCGATGTCGGCCGTTTCCAGCGGATCCAATTCTCCGTCGATATAGCCGTGGATACACTCCCGCGCATCCTTACAGACCACGTTGCGACTCCTTGTTCAGGCGCCCGGCCAGCAGTTGCCCCAGCCGCCCGCGGGCGCGCGCCAGGCGCGACATAACGGTCCCAGCCGGAATCCCGGCAATCCCGGCAATCTCCGCGTACGACAAACCCTCCAGTTCACGCAGCACCAGCACCTCCCGGAACTCCACCGGCAGTTCCTCGAGGGCGGCCCGGAGCATGCGGCGGTCGGCGTTCTGAAGCGCTGCCGCCTCCGGACTCTCGCTCTCGTAAGCGGCACTGTGCAATTCCTCGTCGAAGGGCTCCGCCGCCGGCGCGCGGTTCTTCCGTAGCCAGGTGTAGCAGGTGTTGCGGACGATCGAAAGCAGCCAGCCCCGGCCCTCCTCGCCGCGAAAACCATCGAAGAACTGGAGCGCCCTCAGGCAGGCTTCCTGCACCACGTCTTCGGCATCGCGATCGTTCCGGGTCAGCCAGCGCGCCAGGTTGTATGCCGCGTCCAGATGCGGCAGCACCGCCTGCTCAAAGCGTCCGGTCCTGACAGGATTCACCCAGCCCAAAGGCAGTACCCACTCTTGTTATACCAACGGGCCGCCGGAAATATTCCCGACCGGCCACAGGGAATATCCCGCACGCCGGCGCAGTCTCGCAAGTCGGAGGGGATTCAATGGGACGTTACATCAAACACAATCACGAGAATGACGGCATCGACCGCCGCGGTTTTCTCAACTGCATGGCGTGGGCCGGCACCGGCGTCGTCTACGCCTTGTCGGGCGGAGTCTTGCGTGGGCAGCCGCTCCACAACGGCGATCACGGCTCCATGGACAAAGATACGTTCAGCTTCGTCCAGATCAGCGACAGCCATATCGGTTTCAACAAAGAAGCGAATCAGGACGTGATCGCGACGCTCGAGGTAGCGGTCGCCAGGATCAACGCGCTGCCTACGCCTCCTGCGTTCGTGTTCCACACCGGCGACCTGAGCCATCTTTCGAAGCCGTCAGAGTTCGACACGCTCGACAAAGTTCTCCAGACCGCGAAGGCCGGGCGAGTGTTCTACGTCCCCGGCGAACACGATGTTCTGGCCGACAACGGCAAGCAGTATCTGGAACGCTACGGCAAGGGGACCAAGGGCTCAGGCTGGTTCAGTTTCGACCAGAAGGGCGTGCACTTCATCGGCCTGGTCAACGTGCTCGACCTCAAGGCGAGCGGCCTCGGCTCGCTCGGCCACGAGCAACTCGAATGGCTGGAAGACGACGTGAAAGGGCTCTCCGCCAGCACGCCTGTCGTGGTGTTTGCCCACATGCCCCTGTGGACCATTTACGCCGACTGGGGTTGGGGAACCGATGACGGCGCGCAGGCCTTGGGGTATCTGAAACGGTTCGGCTCCGTGACCGTGCTCAACGGCCACATCCACCAGAGCATCCAAAAGGTTGAAGGCAACATAACGTTTCACACCGCCTGTTCCACAGCCTTCCCGCAACCGCAGCCCGGCATGGCGCCGTCGCCGGGTCCCATGAAGGTTCCAGCCGAGCAGTTGCGGAGTTTCCTGGGTCTGACTAACGTTCGCTACTTCGAGGGGAAGCACTCGCTCGCGATCGTCGATTCGAAACTGGACGACGGAGCAAGTGGCGCGGATCCCGAGGTCAACATCGATAACTTCACCTTCACGCCCGGCCTCGCGACCGTTCCGAAGGGAGCGCAGATCACCTGGGTCAATCACGACGACATGCCGCACACGGTGGTGAGCACCACGAAGGCTTTTGCCTCGCCGCTTCTCGACACCGGCGAGAAGTTCTCGCACACCTTTGACAAGCCCGGCGAGTTTCCCTACTACTGCTCGCTGCACCCTCGCATGACGGGGAAGGTGATGGTGCGCGAGGCGTGAGAGCGCCTACTGGCGCCGGAAGACGAGGGCGATGGGCGTGTGCTCCGGCCTGACGACGCTGACCATCATCGTGCCATCCGCCGCGAGCGAGTAGCTTTCGAGAGTGACCGCTCCGAATTGCGTGGTCGTCACTTTCAGGACGTCGTGGTCCCACCTGGTCTTGCTCTTGAGGTCTTTGCCGCTACGGATTGTGGCGTTATTCTCGGCGTCGGTGATGTCGCGGTAGAAGAAGGTCTCGGTGGCCCCTTCATACGCGAAACTGCGAGAGACGATGATGATGCCTTCCTTGTCGGCGATCGTCACGGTTCCGGTTTGGACGACGGGCTGACCGGCAAAGTTACTCTCGGCGGGCACCAGCGTCCAAGTGCCGTTCAGCGCGCTGTGGTCGCGCGCGAAGGCGAAGCCTGCGAACAGGAGGGTCGTCAAGACCGCTCCGGCAATCGTCGTTGAATAGGTCCTCATGGGCAATGTCAGAGCACGCACAGTGCCGTTCACAAATGTGGAATGCGGCTTGGACGACTGGGCTGGAGGAGCAAAGGTTGCACTCGCCGGAGCGGATTCTGCACGCGCCAGGCCCTAACCGCCGCTCGCAGCACGCCGCCTGGACGGCCATCGGCGTGCCCATGGAGAGGGGTGGCCAGGACAACACAGAGAACCCTGGCTTCGATGACGACAAACGAAGGGATGAGTTTTTATGAAAATGAACTTCAAGCGTTGTATCTGGGTTCTGACGGTAGCGGTGGGGATCGGGATCGGCGGAGGCGCGCTACAAGCCGTGGCCCAGGAGCACGGCCAGGATCCGTCGAATAGCAGAACGGAGCAGCCGGACTATTCGAAAAACAAGACCTATCAGCAGGGCGTGCGCGAAGGCCGGGATGACCAGGCGCACAAGAGGGACCACAGCAAGAAGCGGCACTTCAAGAGAGACGAAGACCAGAAGGCATACGAGTCTGGCTACCAGCAGGGCCACGACGGAAGGTGAGCCGCCGAAAGCCGCCGGCATTCAGGCCAGGTGGCGGGGCGCTCTAGGTTGGCGGAGGACGGCTGCGTATGGTCCGCGGCCGTTCCCTCCCGAGTTGCGGAGCGCCGACCGGTTATATTGAACTTGTGGGAAAAACGTGGCAGCGCGTGCTGGCCGTGGGGCTCGCCTTCGTGGTGGCGATCACGTTCACGTTCGTCTTCGCGTTCCGGGCCGGACGGCGGGCGCGCCACATGCGCGGGGAGGATGAGCCCATCCAGGAATGGATGTCGGTTCCGTTCATTGCCCACAGTCACCACGTCCCTGCCGCAACTCTGTTTCAAGCCATCGGGGTTCAGCCGAGGTTGCCGCGCGACCGGCGATCGGTTCGCCGTATCGCTAGCGACCTGCATCGTCCCACTCCCGACTTGATGGCCCAACTGCAGCGCGCTCTCGATGAGGCTGCGCATCAGCCCCCGCGACCGTGATGAACGATCAGATCCTCGCGGCGGTGTCGAAGTATGGCGCCCCGGCCCTTTTCGGAATCGTCACCATTGCTGCCGTCGGCGTGCCGCTGCCCATCACGCTCCTTTTGGTGGTGGTGGGATCGATGGTTTCGCAGGGCGCCGTGGACCTCTGGTGGGCCATTGGCGCGGCCGGCGCCGGTTCCATCCTCGGCGATCAGGCGGGCTACGCGATCGGCCGCTGGGGCGGTCCGGCCGCCATTGCCAGGCTCAGCGCCTTGTTCGGCAAGCACACCGGCCTCGAGGCCATGGAAGCCAAGGCGAAAGCGTGGGGCGGCCCGGGCATCTATATCACCCGCTGGCTGCTCGGTCCGCTGGGGCCGTGGATCAATCTGGCCAGCGGTACGGCGCGCTACCCCTGGCACCGATTCCTCTTATGGGACGTTCTGGGCGAGCTCACGGCGGCGGTCTTGTATATCTCGCTGGGACGGTTCTTCAGCGACCGCGTGACGGCCCTGGGCGCGGTTCTGGGTGACCTCACCTGGGCGATTGCGGCACTGCTGGCGGCCATCGTGCTCGGATATCAACTGTGGGCCCACCTGCGCCGCGCGCGGTAGCCTTCTATTGCAATTCCTCCGTCAGCGTCGCGCCGCCCATGTCCGCCAGCACCGCGACCACCTTCACCGCCTTGCGCGTATCCTTCGCGATCCAGATGGTGGCGTTCTCCGGGCCGCCATCGGCCGAGGACAGCGCGACCTTGAACGTATCGAAGGTGCCCGCCGGAACGGTGACGCTTTCCGACCCCGCCACCTTTAGCGCAATCAGCCTCAGCTTCCGTTTCTGCAGATCGAAATTGCGGAACGTCGTGGTGTAGCCGTCGGCAAGCGGCAACAGCGCGACGCACTGTGGCCCCCCCGTCTCCGCAAACAGCGGACCGCCCAGGTCGGTCGAGATCTGCGTCTCCTTCCCGTTCATGTTCATGGTGCCGGAGGCCTTGCCGCCGTCCAGCGCGAGGTCTATCGTCACCGGCCCCTGCTTTATGCTGCGCTTGCGGACAATCAGCGTTCCCTTTTCGAGCGTGGCGGTGTCGGTCATCGCTCCCATGGGCGATTCCACCACATCGCTGACAGTCCAGGCGCCGCCCTCCTCGAGGATGGTGGTGGTCAGGCCGAGAGCCATCTTCTGGGCGCCCATGTCGATGCTCGCTTTGTATTTCCATGTCCCCGGCTGCATGGCCACGGCCACGGCCGGCACACCGACCGAACCCGCGTCGACAGCCTTCGAGACGGTGACGGTCTTCGGGTCGACCGTGATTTCCTTGAGGCGGGCCACCACCTCCGGCGTCCCGTCCGTCTGATAGCGGCCGTCCAGATACTGAGCGAAGAACTTCTCGGTGGCCATGAACATGGCCATGTTATTCACCGGACGCTGGAACCCGTGGCCCTCGTCGGGTGCGAGCATGTATTCCACCGGGAACCCGCGATCGCGCAGCGCGATGACGATCTGCTCCGCCTCCCGGCGATTCACGCGCGGATCGTTCGCGCCCTGCACCACCAGCAGTGGCGTCTTGATGCTCGACGCCTTCGTGAGCGGCGAGCGCTCCTGGAGCCAGGTCTTGCCCTGCGGCGTGCCCGGATCGGCCATGCGGGCGTACATGATCTTGCGTCCGGCTTCCCAATAGGGCGGGATGGATTCGAGCAGCGTGATCAGGTTCGAGGGGCCCACGATGTCCACCGCTGCGCGGTACAGGTCGGGCGTGAAGGCGACACCGGCCAGCGTGGCGTAGCCGCCATAGGAGCCGCCGACGATGCCCAGGCGCTTCGGGTCGGCCGTGCCCTCGGCCACCAGGTACTTCATGCCCCAGGTGATGTCGTCCTGCATCTTCGCGCCCCATTCGCCGTTGCCCGCGTTCAGGAACTTCTTGCCGTAGCCCGTGGAGCCGCGGAAATTCGGCATCAGCACGGCGTAGCCGCGATTGGCGAGGAACTGCGCGATCGAGTGGTAGCCCCAATTGTCCCGAGCCCACGGGCCTCCGTGCGGCACCACGATGGTGGGAAGCGCCTTCGCCGGCACGCCCTTCGGCAGGGTCAGGTAAGCCGGAATTTCCAGTGCGTCGGACGACTTGTACGTGATGGCCTGCATCGAAGCCAGGCTCTCGCGGGGCAGCTTCTCGCGGATCTTGTACTGCAATGTCAGCTTGTGCGTCTGGCGGTCGAACAGATACGTCTCGCCCGGTTCGGTATCGCCGTTGGCAGTCACCAGCCAGAGGCGATCGTCTTTGGTATGCGAACCGAGCCCGACCTCCAGCCCCGGCAGTTTCTTCTCCAGCCACTTGTAGTCGGCTTCGAGCTTCTTGTCCTTGAAGTACCGCCGCGTGCGCTCGTCGGTGTAACTGGTAAGCACCAGCTCGTCGGTGGCCTCGGAGAAGAGCTCCTGGTCGACATCCACCTTGTTCAACGGATCGGACTCCACCTTCTCCAGCTTTTCGGTTTGCGGATCGAACAGGACCAGCGAGGTGAGGTCGGCGTCGTCACCCTTGTTGGTCTCCATGTAGACGCGCTTGCCGTCCTTGTGGAACTGCACCGGGCCGCAAGTCTCGAACACCGTGCAGGAGTAGACCTTCTTGAAACCGTCGGCATCGACGCGAAGGAGTTCCTGATCCCCGTTGTCGGCCACGCGGAAGGCCAGGCGAAGCTGACCCTGCAGATCGAAGTTCCAGCCGGCGATGCGTTCGGTGTTCTTGCGGATCAGGGTGCGCTCGCCGGTCGAGATCTTCAGCTTGTAGAGGTCATGCCACGCCTTGTCGCGATCGTTGAGCCCGATGTAAACAATGTCGGGATCGTTCTTCGGTGCGGCGAAGAGCTCGACCCGCACGCCCTTCAGCCCGGTGAGATCGCGCGAGGGCGGGGCATCGGCTCCAGCCGCGGGCGCCGCGGCGGGATCGACGGCGAACGCGTTGAAGTTCTCGTCGCCGTCGGTGTCCTTGACGTAGACCACGTACTTGCCGTCGCGCGTCCACAGGAAGCTGGGGATGGGCCGCTTGGTCTCGGTGGTGAGAAGCCGGGCGGCGCTAAACGGCTCGTCGATCTTCTTGACCCAGACGTTGCGCGTCGATTTCCAGGGCTTGATGAATGCCAGGTAGCGGCCGTCAGGCGACAGTTCGGCGCCGATGATTTCGGGATCGCCGAACAGCAATTGCCGGTCGATCAAAGGCGGCAGGCCCTGGGCCGCGGCCCGTCCCGGCAGGGCAGCCGAAAGCATAGCTATGGCGATCAGCGTGGTTCTGAGGCGAATTGGCATGTTTGTCCCTCTGGTTCTGATACGATTCTCCGCGACAGGAAGTTCGATTCGCTCGCGCGATTCCTATCCTACAACGCCGGCTTGGAAAAAGACGTGGCGCAGGCTCTCAGCCTGCCGCGACGAGACTCGTCTCGGCGCTCGGCCTCAGCCCGGAATGCTGGCACACCCGCACTTTCCCGGCGGTATAATGGCCGGCGATTATGCCTCCCTCCGAAGTGACGAGCAGACGTCACCCATTCCCCGAACTCTCGCTCTTGCTGATTGCGCTTATCGTTGTGAGGCGGGGCCTGGGAGGGCAACCCATCTTCCGCATCGAGTTCCTTGTTGAGGACTTCATTGTCTTGCTGGTACTGGCAGTATGTTTTGCACCCTCCAGGTTCAAGCCCCTCTTGGAACTCGTCGTAGGTTTCTCGGTGAGCGCGACGTTCGCGGTGGCAGCCTGGGCGATAGGGTCGCGTACGTTTCCCCTGGTCGTGCTTACGCTGTTTGCGATTTACAATGCGGTCCGGGCGCTGATCGAACTGTCGAGGCTTCGAAAGCGCGCAAACCCAGAAGCAATCCGAACGGACAAATAGTCGCCCCCATCCTCACCCCACCCGCCGCACCTGCTGCCCCGCCACGGCGCGAAGCATCTCCGCGACCGTGCGGCCTGTCACCGGATGGTGCAGGTTCGGCGCCAGCTCGGCCAAGGGCTCCAGCACGAAGCGGCGCTCGGCCAGGCGCGGGTGCGGCACCTGCAACTCGTCCGCGTCGATCACCGCCCCGCCATACAGCAATATGTCGATGTCGATGGTGCGCGGCCCCTTGGGCTTGAGCCGCCGCCGGCCGAGCACCTGTTCGATTCGCTGCACCCGCGCCAGCAACTGCTTCGGAAACAAATCCGTCTCGGCCTCCACAACCGCGTTCAGAAACCACGGTTGGTCATGAACCTCGAGCGGCTCGGTCTCGTAAAAAGACGAGACGCGCACGGCCCGGAGTTGAGGCTCGGCGAGCAGGTCCACGGCGTCGCGCAGGTTCCGCTCGCGGTCGCCGATGTTCGAGCCGAGCGAGAGATAGACCGTCTTGCTCACGGAAAAAGCGTGCTCTGCCCATTGTCGCGCATGCGGCGCGCAACGCCGAAGTACTCAAACGCGCGGTCGGTGGCCACCCGGCCCCGCGGAGTGCGGTCGATGAAGCCGAGCTGGATCAGGTACGGTTCGTAGACTTCCTCGATGGTGTCCGGCTCCTCGTCGATCGAGGCGGCGATGGTGTTCAGCCCCACCGGCCCGCCGGCGTATTTCTCGAGGACCGTCAGCATGATCTTCTGGTCGATCTCGTCCAGCCCGAAGCGGTCCACCTCGAGCAGATCGAGCGCCGTGCGCGCGATGGCGCCGGTCACGCGGCCGTCGGCGCGGACCTGGGCGTAATCCCGAACGCGACGCAGCAAGCGGTTTGCGATGCGCGGCGTTCCCCGGCTGCGGCGGGCGATCTCCTCGGCGCCGGAGTCATCGATGGCGACCTGCAGCAGGCCGGCGGAACGCGCCACAATGCGCTTCAATTCCTCCATCGCGTAGTGGTTGAGCCGCAGCACCAGTCCGAACCGCCCGCGCAGTGGCGCGCTCACGAGGCCCTGGCGCGTGGTTGCGCCGATGGCCGTGAAATGCGGAATCGGCAGCGAGTGTGTGCGCGCCCCGGGCCCCGCGCCGACGAGAATATCGATGCGGAAATCCTCCAGCGCCGCGTACAGCATCTCCTCGATGTCCGGCATCAGACGGTGAATCTCATCGATGAAGAAGACCTGCCGCCCGCGGATCTGGCTGAGGATGCCGGTCAGGTCGATCTTCTTTTGGAGAATGGGACCGGAGGTCTGCTCGAAGTCGACGCCGAGCTCGGCCGAGATGATGGAGGCCAGCGTGGTCTTGCCCAAGCCGGGAGGGCCGTAGAGCAGGACGTGGTCCATGGCGTCGCCCCGCCGGCGCGCGGCCTCGATCGCGATGGCGAGGTTCTCCTTGAGCTTGGCCTGCCCGGTGAACTCGGCGAGCGTCCGCGGGCGCAGGCTGGCCTCGAAGAGCTTGTCGTCCTCCTGAGCCGTGGGCGAAGCAATGCCGCGGTCCCGCATGAGAATACAAGGTTAGCGCACCCGGTCACGCCCTAGAGAGGACACCGCACGAGCGACGCCGCCCGCCGCGTTTCATTACCGGCGGTGAACATGCGTAGGGAACAACTCAGCGTAGAG
>DATNLV010000140.1:0-6937 GCA_035602665.1 Bryobacteraceae bacterium
TTCGTGGCGGTGGAGGCTTTCGAGGGCGCGGGAATCGTCGCAGAGATGCTGGTAGGCGATGGCGGCGCGGATTTCTCCGGAACAGGATACGAACTCTTCTTCGATCTCGGGTTTCTGGCTGTCCATCTGGAGCTCCATGAGAGCGCCCTGGAGGGAGATGACGCGGCTGAGGCGCCAGCGGGTGGCGGCGAGTTGATCGACGAGGTCGAACTGGGAGCGGGTTTGGGGCTGGTATTCGGCGAAATACTCATCGCGGAGGGCTTTGAACTCCTCCTCGGATTCGTAGGAGAGGACGACCATGTCGGAGGCGAGGCCGTGGGTGAGGGAGGCGGCGCGGGAGCGGGCGCGACCCTCGGGGGTGACGGGACCGCGGGATTTGGCGCCGTTGGCGCGGGAGGAATCGATACGTTTTTGGGTGGACATGGGGGCTCCTTGGGGCACCTTGTGTTCGGGTGCCCGAGAGGAGGGTAGCGCGGGTTTAGGCTTGGGGCGGGGGCTCACTTTTGGGAAGTTACTGAGGGGGTTGGAGATTCAGTTGGGGAAGTGGGGCGACCGGCGGGCTGGTCGTTGACAGCGCGCGGAGTAGGACGGTAGGCTGAGGTCCATGAAACCGCCATCCCATCCCCATGCCGGCGCCGACTGGCGCAGCGAGGCCGACAGCCGGATCGAACGTCTCCGCAAAGGCGACCTGGTGGTGGAAGTCCGCGGCCACGACGGGGCGCCGTTGAAAGATGCCCGCGTCGAGTATCGCCTCAAACGCCACAGTTTTCTGTTCGGTACGGCCATCGCTTACGCGCCCTTTGCCGATAGCGGAGACGACGGCCGCAACTACCGGCAGTTCATCCTCGACCATTTCAGCGCGCTGGTTTGCGAAAACGAAATGAAGTGGTACGCCACCGAGGTCGAGGACGGCCACGAGAACTATGCGCCCGCCGACGCGATGCTTGCTTTCGCCGAGGAGAACGGCCTGGCGATGCGTGGCCACTGCTTGTTTTGGGACAAGGCGGAGTTTGTCCAGTCCTGGCTCTCGGATCTGGACCAGAGCGCCTTCGCGGCAGCCATGGAGCGTCGCCTCAAGGACACAGCGGGCCGCTATGCCGGGCGGCTGGTGTCGTGGGACGTGAACAACGAGATCCTCGACGGAGGGTTCTATCAGCGGCGGATCGGGCCGGACGCGACCGCGTGGATGTTCCGGGAGGCGGCGCGCCTGGATCCCAAGGCGTTGCTGTTCGTGAACGAATACGGGATCCTCGCCGATTCGGAAAAGACCGAACGGTACCTGGAGTTGATTCGCGATCTTCGGGCGCGCGGGGCCGAGGTTGGCGGAATCGGCGTGCAGTCGCATGACCTCGATCGCCTGGCTGTGGATGGCCAGATGGTGCTCGCGCCTGGCGCACGGCCTGAGTGGCTGCTCACCACTCCGATCACGGCGGAGGCGTTTCTGGCGACGCTCGACCGGCTCCACGGCGAGACGGGGCTGCCGATCCATCTGACAGAAGCGAGCGCGAAGTTCCCGGACGCCAACCGGCGCGCGGACCTTCTGGAGATGCTCTTCCGGCTCGGGTTCAGCCACGAGGCGGTTGAGGCGATCATGCTGTGGGGCTTTGGCGCGACTACGCACTGGATGGGGCCCGATGCGGCGCTCATGAACGCGGATGGAACGTTGACCGCTGCCGGCAGCCGGATCAGCCGTCTCCTGCGCGAAGAGTGGACGACGCGGGGTGACGGCGTGACGGGCGCTGACGGCCGGCTCGCGTTTCGCGGATTTTACGGGAGCTACGAGGTGGGCGTGCGGAGAGCGGGCGGCGGCGCGATCGTGCGGGAAGTTGAGTTGACGAAGGCTGCGCCGGGGTGCGCTGTGCAACTCGCTGAGTAGTTGCGTGACGTTGTACCTCCACTCCACCCGCTCGACGTTTGTGGCCCTGATACCGGGTCCGTGCACACCAGGGTCGATGGGAGCCTACCCGTGTGCGCCTACCCGTGCTGCGATTTCGGACTTACTTTGATAACATGATCGAACCATGACCAAGTTGGTCGGTTTAGTCGTCACGTGTCTCGTTGTGCCATTTGTCTCCCCTGCGTCATTAGGTGGACAGGAGATTCCGGCCGGCATTCGCTATGAGAAAGCCTCCGATGCGGATAACGCCGCGGCTATCTCGGCTCTTAACGAAGCGCTGAGGGACACGGCGATTGTGCCGACGAGGCTGCTGAACAGCCCCGTGACATGTGGCCCCATGCTCTGGCAGGATCTGCGTCCGTCCGCAGAGGTGGCGCTCCTGCGTTCAAAGGTAGTCGACTTCGTCTTGGAGACCCCGGACGTGATCCACGTCGAGGGCCGAGCCATGACAACCAATGACCAGCGGGAGGCTTTCTGGGCGGCTCTCGTCACCAAGTACCGAACACTGAAGGGCTCGAAGGTCCGGAAAGCTAATGCTGAGGAGATTCGCTATTACTGGGCGACAATCCCTTTCGATATCCGAGAGCCGCTCCTGACAATTGACACCGGGGCAAACAGGTTCGTTGTGAACTTTACCGTCGAAAACGGTGTGCCGCACCTGTTTTGGCTGGATCGAGTCGATGATCTCCGAACTCTGAAGGGTGATCGTTCGGGAGCAAAGGACGCGGACACCGCAGCCGCCGATCTGGTGGAACAAAGCGCGCTCCCAGAGGGCTGGAAGCGTTATCGTTTCGCGTACGATGGTGGCCAGGTTCTGTCATTTGTGATGGCTTCGGAGCCAAAGGCGTACGCCGAGGAACTAAAGGCAGCCAGCCACGAGCCTATCACGATGACCGGCCGCACGCTGTCTGCCAACGCTTCCGGGATCAGCTTCAACGCCCTGTATG
Organism: Bryobacteraceae bacterium; assembly: GCA_035602665.1. Taxonomy (GTDB): domain Bacteria; phylum Acidobacteriota; class Terriglobia; order Bryobacterales; family Bryobacteraceae; genus DASWZN01. The sequence goes on from DATNLV010000140.1 coordinate 2,845, forward strand.
GGAGTCGTCTCTCAAGAACCGCGGACCGTTTGTCGGATGCGGAGAAGACCGATGTCTTCAGCGCGATAACCGGCGGGTTCCTGAGCGGGCTGACGGGAGCAATCAAGCAGGCTGGCGGCACGGTCGATCTCAAGCCCGGCAAGTCCCGGATCATCACGATCAGCGGATTCCAGGGATGGGAGCAGGACCTATCGATTCCACCACTCGAACTGCGGGCCCGGATTGTGCTGGTGGATTCATATGCCTATGGAGCTCTAGTGGCTTGGAAGCCCGGCGCGTCGCAGGCGCTCGTTGACACCTTTCTGAATTCGCTTCGGGTCGAACGGTGATCATGGGAAGTGGCGCCTGCCCATTTCAAGGGCCGCCGGATCCTGGCCCGCGATCTGGGCGTCGCTGAGCGCGGCGCCCACGAGAAAGCGCCGCTTCAGGATCTCCCTGAGGGTGGTGACTACGCTCAGGCTCCCGCTTCGCTCTCCACGCGCCGGCGACGGTCGGCCAGTTCGTCCTGGATCTGCAGGTTGCGCTTCTTGCCGATCGAGTAGAAGCACAGGGCCCCGACGATGACGCAGTACAAGATGGCGGGATAGACGCTGATGGTGAGGCGGATGCCCAGCAACGAATGCGCCGTCTGGGCCATCTTGGGCTGATAGCCGTAGCCCGCCAGGAGCCAGCCGGCCAGGAAGCCGCCCAGGCTCAAGCCGAACTTGAGAGCGAACAGAACGGTCGCGTAGATCACGCCCGTGGTGCGGCGGCCGGTCTTCCATTCCGCGTAGTCCGACACGTCGGCAAACATGGCCCACAGCAGCGGGATCGTCGGCGCGTAGACCAGCGAGCGCAGCCAGACCAGGATGAAAATCGCCCAGATGTTGTCGGGCGGCAGAAAGATGAACGCGGCCATGAAGACCGTGGTGAGCGCGAAGCCGGTGAGGGCGACGGCCTTCTTGCCGAATTTCATGGACAGGAAGGTCGCACAGAGTACGCCGATCACAAGCACGAACTGGCCCGACATGTTCCACAGGCTGAATCCCACCGAGGAGACGTTCGACTTGGTTTCGTTGATGACAAGACCGAAGGTGTTGAGCAGCGAGAACCACCAGCCGTGGGAGCTGGCGCCGATTGCGTAGGGCAGGCCCGCGCCACGCAGGAACTCGAACAGGCGGTCCTTGTTCACGTAGTACTGGAAGAAGTAGATGACCGTGCCGTCGCGCATGGAGTTCGCCGTGAAGTGGGCCAGGGTGACGATGAACATGGCGATCCAAGGCCCGATCTTGCCCAGCGTGCCGAAGGATTGCCGGATGGAAACCTTCTCCTGCACTAGCGGCTTGACGCGCTCGCGCGTGGTAAGGAACGTGATCACAAAGCAGACCACGCAGATCAACGCCCATAGGCCGATGGTCATCTGCCAGCCCTTGGCGTTGTTGCCATGTCCGAACTTGGCCACCAGCGGGAGCGTGAAGCCGCCCACGATCAACTGCGCGATCATCGCGGCCACGAAGCGGTACGATGACAAGCTCGTGCGCTCATTGACGTCGGGCGTCATGACCGCGGTCATGGCCGAGTAGGGTGTGTTGTTGGCGGAGTAGAGCGTCATCAGCAGAAGGTTGGTCACGGCGGCGTAGACCAGTGTGGGGCCGTAACTCAAGCCGGGCACGGTGTAGGCCAGAACCATGACGATGGCCCAGGGCGCCGCGGTCCACAGCACCCAGGGACGAAACTTGCCCCAGCGTGTGCTGGTGCGGTCGGCCATGACGCCCATCATGGGATCGAAGAAGGCGTCCCAGAACCGGCCCACCAGGAGCAGGGTGCCGGCGATGCCTGCCGCGATGCCCATGGTGTCGGTGTAGAAATTCAACTGGAAGAGAATCATCGTCATGAAGACGAAGTTCGCGGCGCCGTCTCCCAGGCTGTAGCCTGCCTTCTCAACCGCGGAAAGCTTGTGCGTGCCGTTTGTCATTTACGGCTCCTTTGATCTGAAGTAGTGGCCGCCGCTAGGCGGGGCAGGCGTATGGTAGGCAATTTGTTCAACCTTACAACTTACTACGAAACGCTCATAGCGGGTCAACTAAACGGGGTGCACGGCAAGAATGTTGGCGCCTGGTGCGACGGTGCGGATACGCGGCGGGCCCGCTTGCTGACGCGCGCGGCTCGGTGCTGCTCTGTCGCGCACCCAACTAGATGTTATTGCCGAGTTCGAAGAGCGGGTCGGCGGCGGCGGCGTAGGCCATCAGCCGCTTGGTCTCGTCCTCCGTGATGGGCTGGAAGCTCTGGGCCACGTCCATGGCGAGGCGGAACCAGGCGGGATTCCCGGGCGGGAGGGCGGCGGTGACGGGCTGCGAGAGAGTCCAGCGCCAGGCCAGGGTCGCTTCCTCGGGCAGCGTGCAAGGCTCGTACCAGCACTTGGGAGTGCGCTGGTTTTCGGACACACCCGCCGCGTACTTGCCGCGGGCCATGGCCTTGATCGCGAAGCGGGCCACGCCTTTCTTACGGGCGTGATCGAGCACCTGCGGGCCGAAGTTGGCCTTGGAAAAAAGCACGTAGTTCACGGGGAACAGGAAGGCGTCGAAAGGAGCGCGGTCCATAGCGCCGATGGCGGTCTCGACGGAGTGCGCGCTGAATCCGAGATAGCGCAGCTTGCCGGCTTTCTGCGCGGCCACGAAAGCCTCCATGGCGCCGTTGGGGCCGAAGATGCGTTCCAGGTCCGCGGTCTTCTGAATGGCGTGGTGCTGGTAATAATCCAGGTGGTCGGTACGCAGGACTTTCAGGGTAGCGTCGATGTCGGCGGCGACGCCGGCCTGGTCGCGAAAGTCGGTCTTCGAGGAGAGGAAGCAGCGCTTCCGGTAGGGCTCGAGCGCCGGCCCCATGCGTTCCTGCGCGTTGCCGTAAGAGGGGGAGACGTCGAAGAAATTGACGCCACGATCGAAGGCCTCCGCCACCAGATCGTTGGCGGCCTGCTGCTCGACGCTCATGAGCGCGGTTCCGCTGAAGGCCAGGATGGAAAGCTGCTCGCCGGTCTCACCCAGCGGGCGCTTGGGGATCTGGTTCCGCGCGGCTGAAGGCCTGGCGTCGCCTAGCAGGTCGCTCGATGCAGCCAGAAGTGCGGAGGCTGCTGTTCCGTTTTTCAGAAAATCACGCCGGTCCATAGTAACGATCATGCACCCTTCGCGGGTGCGCGTTCAATGGCCGGCTGGTACAATCAGGACTCGGATGATTCTGAACACTCGCGTCGATCCCCGTAAGCTTGTGGGCTCCTATCCGGAGCGGCTGAGCCTGGAGCAGCTCAGGGGGCTGGCCGGATACATGGTCGCGCTGGAGCTCTACACACCGGAGACGGTGCCGGTGCGGCGGATTGAGGCTATCGGCGAAACGGTCGAGGGCTGCATGGCGGATCTGGTCGAGCGCGGCCTGGAGCCGCGACATTTCGAATACATCATGTTGAAGGCGCCGTACTGAGGCGGTACACTAGGGAAGTCCGTCGGAAGTCGGGGCGTGGCTCAGCCTGGCTAGAGCGCCTGGTTCGGGACCAGGAGGTCGGTGGTTCGAATCCACTCGCCCCGACCAATCTTCATCTCATTGATATTGTGGCCCAGCTCGCCATTAAGACAGATCCTTACACCGATTGAAGTAACAGGAGCCCTTACTCGACTCGTCGAAGTTAGTGTAAGGAGTTCTTAGAACATGACCGGAAAATCGTTGTTGATCGTGGGTGCATTGACCCTTTCGAGCCTGGGGATTGCCAGCGCAAAGTCGTATGATATCGTTTTGGACTCGGCCGCCATGGCGGGAACCACTGAGTTGAAGCCCGGCGAATACAAGCTCCAGATCGAAGGGTCTCAGGCCGTTTTCACGGATGTGCGAAACGGGAAGTCCTTCAGCGTTCCTGTCAAGATTGAGAACGGGGCCAAAAAATTCGGTTACACCTCGCTGGAATCGGCGAATCAGAACGGCATGGATACCATCCATGCAATCGATCTAGCGGGCTCCAATATAAGACTTACCTTGGGCCAGTAATACGTTTTACGAAAAACCCGTTTGCTTTTCGATGCCGCGCTAGGCTCTGCACCTTCGCACATTGAGCGAATCGAGTACCAGCCAG
>DATNLV010000162.1:0-7303 GCA_035602665.1 Bryobacteraceae bacterium
CGTACCCGGCAAGTCCACGTGGTATTGCAGGCTGAAGCACTTTCCGAAACCGCCGGACCTCTCCACGAACAACCGTCCGTCGAGGTGGTCCGCCAGCCGCTTGCGGAACGAAGGCGTATTCCCGCCCGCACTGCACGAGGCATATTCAGGGAAGTTGGCCCGCATGAACTGCCTCAGCTCCGGAACGAAGTCGATCTCCTCCTGGATTCCGCTCTGGATGTCCCGCATCCGTTTGTAAGCGGCCCCCATCTCGGAATAGAGATGCGCAGGCGAGACCCGCTCCCGGACGATGTCGGCCGCGGCGCGAGAGAAGGCTTCCTGGATGCACAGTTCGATCACGGCCATTTCGGAAGCCGAGGGCCTGTCCGGTCCGAAGAAATCGGTCTTCACGCAGGGCTTCCTCCACTCGACGCCCAAGGCATCTCGCAGCTCCTGGAGGGTTTTCTTGGTGATGGGACCCGACTTCGAGTCCGTTTCGAATTCGCAGTACACGCTGGAGTGGTAACGGGCTTTCCCTTTCGGAGGCCGCGCGAGCTCCAGGCGGCCCCGAACCGGCTCGGAGGCGTCCGAGAGGATGGCGGAGTCCACCCACAGCATCCGATGGACACCGCGCCCGGACACCGGGAGAGCACCAGCGAGTGTGGAGAGGAGAGCCAGGGTCTGGTCGCGCGCGAGAGAATCCGTGATGGTTGCGTTGCACCTGAAGAGATGCACCTTGGCGTCAGCTAGGGCCGGGGCCAGGAACTCGGCCGCGCTCATCCTGCGCTGGACACGTGGAATGGTTCCGAATTCTTCGGCCTCCGGCGGCAAGGCGCGGGCCACGAGGGCCGGGAGCCTCCAGGCCTTTGTCATGAGGCTCAGGGTGCAGCGGGTTTGGGCGTCGAATGCGCAGTGGTCGCGAAGCAGGGAGATGAAACCGGCCAGCGTTTTTGGGAGGTCGCCTTCGATGACGGGCAACGCCGCACTGGAGACCACCTTCACGATGGAGCCTAATTTATCAAGTTACATGCTGCTCTTCAACTGCCCGCAAGCCGCATAAATATCCAACCCGCGCGGCTTGCGAATGAAGCACGGCATAGCCCGCTTGACGATGGCCTGAAACGCCAGCACCCGCTCCTGGGCCGGCGTCGCGAACGGAATCCCCGGGCCGGGATTCAGCGCGATCAGATTCACCTTACACTTCAAATTCGCCAGCAGCCGGACCACCCGCCGCGCGTCGGTGTCCGTATCGTTCACGCCCGCCAGCAGCACGTACTCAAACGTCAGCCGCTCCCAAGGGCGCAGCGGATACACGCGGCACGCCTCCATCAGGTCGCGCAGATGATACTTGCGCGTGATCGGCATCAGCTCCTGCCGCGCTTCTTCCGTCGAAGCGTTCAGAGAGACGGCCAGCTTGGGCCGCACGGGCTCGCGCCCGAGTTCCTCGATCTTCGGCACGATCCCCGCCGTCGAGAGTGTAATGCGTCGCGGCGACAGGCCGGCGCCTTCCGGATCCACCAGAATGCGCGTCGCCTTGATCACGCTGGCCAGGTTCAGCAGCGGCTCGCCCTGCCCCATCATGACGATGTTCAGCCGCTCGCCTTCGATCGCGAGGCCGTTGTCGCGCGCCACCACCAGCACCTGGCCCACGATCTCGCCCGCCGTCAGGTTCCGCTCCAGGCCGAGCAGCGCGGTGAGGCAGAACTGGCAGCCCACCGCGCAACCCGCCTGAGTGGAGATGCAAATGGTGCCGCGCCCCGTCTCGGGCATGAAGACCGCTTCGACGGTTTTGCCGTCCTCGAGCCGCAACAAATACCGCCGCGTGCCATCCACGGATTCGAACCGCCGCGCCACTTCCGGCCAGCCCACCGCGTGGCTCGCCGCGAGCTTGCGCCGCAGGTCCGCCGGCAGCGTGGTGACCTCGTCCAGGTCGCCTAGCCGGTCGTGGTAGAGAGCGCGGTAGAGCTGGCGGGCGCGGTAGCCGGGATGGTCCGGAGCCAGAAGTTGTTTTATTTCCTCAACTTCCAGCCCGACAAGGAGCGCCATACCTTGAGTCTAGCACCCGCCATTTCGGACCCCGGCGAGTCATGGGACAATATAGTGAGACCTCAGAGGGAGGCCTCCCATGACTTCCTTGGCCCTGCCGGGCGAGATTCGAAGAACGACGCTGGCTAACGGCGTTCGTGTTGTCACCGAGGCAATGCCCCATGTGCGCTCCGTGTCGGTCGGCATCTGGATCTCCACCGGCTCGCGACGCGAGGCCCCGAACGAGAACGGCATCTGCCACTTCATCGAGCACATGCTGTTCAAGGGGACGCTCTCGCGCAGCGCGGAGGAGATCGCCCGCTCGGTGGATTCCATCGGCGGCAATCTCGACGCCTTCACGTCGAAGGAACTGGTCAGCTTCAACGCCAAGGTTCTCGACGAACATCTGCCGCTGGCCTTCGACGTCCTCTCGGACCTGGTGCTGCACCCCGCTTTCCGCGCCGACGATGTGGAGAAGGAGAAAGGCGTCATCCTCGAAGAGCTGAAGATGGACGCCGACAATCCCGAGTACCTGGTCCACGAAATCTTCTCGGCGAATTTCTGGAAGGGCCACGCGCTCGGCAAGCCCATCCTCGGCACGAAGGAGACCGTGCGAGCGTTCAACCAGAAGCGCGTGGTGGAGTATTACGGCAAGCATTACGTGCCCGCGAACTTCACCATCACCGCGGCCGGGCATCTGACGCATGAGGCCATCGTGGCCCTGGTGCGCGAACGGTTCGAAGCGCTGCCGTCGCGGCCCGCGGCCCAACTGGACGCCATGCCGGCGACGCACGCGAAAATCGCCATCCGCAATAAGAAGGCGCTCGAGCAGGTGCATCTGTGCCTGGGTGTGCCCTCCTACTCGCTGTCGCACTCGGACCGGTTTTCGTGCTACGTCCTGAACACGCTGCTCGGCGGCGGCATGAGCTCGCGGCTGTTCCAGAACATCCGGGAAAGGCTGGGGCTGGCCTACTCGGTATTCTCCGAGTTGAACCCGTATCGGGATACGGGGCTGCTGGCGGTCTATGCCGGCACCTCGGTGCAATCGGCGCGCAAGGTGATCGGCTGCATCATGGACGAATTCAAGCGTCTGAAGCAGGAGAAGGTTGCCGAGGACGAACTGCGGCGCTCCAAGGACTATATGAAGGGCTCCCTGATGCTGAGCCTGGAATCGACCAACAGTCGCATGGCCAACCTGGCCCGGCAGGAGATGTATTTCGGCCGGTTCTTCAGCCTCGACGAGCTGATCGAGAACCTCGAGCGCGTCACCGCCGACGATATCCAGCGCGTCTCACAGGCGTTCTTCGATCCGCGCCAGATCGCCCTGACCGTCCTCGGCAGCCTGGACGGTTTCCACGTCGGACGGCGCGACCTGAGCTGCTAGCGTGCCTGCCCCCCAGCACCGAACCGCGACCGTCAGCGACCGGAGCCTTTTGCGCGCGGCGGCCCTGATCGCAGTGCTGGCCGGAGCCTGCGGATCCGTCGGCTTCACTCTCTACGCGGGGCGTCACAACCAATCCCGATTCCTGGTGGCACTCTTCGTGACCTGGGTGCTCTCCCCGTTTGTTGCCCTGCTGCTGGCGGCGGTCTCAAAGCGTTGGTCGCCGCGCACCCGGGCTGTGCTCCACAGTCTGATGCTGGTTCTGCCGCTCGCCTCCGTGGCCATCTATGCGGACGTTGCGCTGGGGCATCCCAGGTCCAAGCCCGCGTTCGCGTTCCTGGTCGTGCCGCTGGCTTCCTGGCTGCTGATTGCAATCGTTGTCCCAATCGCCGGCAGGCTGTCGCGTCGAGCTGGCTGACTCCTCCTCCGTACCACCACCACCGTCGCATCGTCAGTCTGACGCCCGCGCGTGAACTCATCCATAGCCCTAAAGATCGCCTTGACTATGTCGCCCGTGCTTCGCGCGCGGTTTTCGGCCGCTGCCCGCAGCAGGCCTCCCACTCCCCACATCTCGCCCAGCGGATTCTCCGCCTCAGTCACCCCGTCCGTGTAAGCGACCACAAGGTCCTCCGGGTCGAGCTGTACAGCGCCTTCCTCATACGGCCAATCCGCGAACATTCCAACAGGCGCACCGCCGGCCTCGAGGCGTTCGGCAAAGCCGTCCCGCCGGATCACGATCGGCGGAGTGTGGCCCGCGTTGACATACCGCAAGCTGCCCGCGGTTTCATCGAACACGCCGTAGAACAAGGTGGCGTAGCGATCCGTGAGCGATGTCGCGTACACGTGGCGGTTGACTGTCCCCAGGGTCGCCGCCCCGTCGTTGCCATGAAACAACGCCGCCGTGCGCAGCGACGCCTGGACGTTCGAGATCATGAGCGCCGCCGCCAGCCCTTTGCCGGATGCATCTCCCACCGCGATCGCCAGGCACCCATCCCGGAGCGGCACGAAGTCGTAGCAATCGCCGCCCAGTTCCTGCGCCTGCCGGCAGCGTGCGCTGTAGTCCAGGTTGTCCGGCGCCGCAGCCGGGTTCTGCATGAACCGCTGCTGCACGTCGCACGCCATCGCCCAAGCAGCGCTGCCCATTTTCGAACCTCCACACTTAGGTCGAACCGAAGTTCGCAAAATCGACTTGGCGCCGATGTCGAGAACGCGCCGCCGGCTCCGACTCACCTATGAGCGCGCAAAAAAACAGCGCGACAATCGGAAAGGAGCAGACAAGATGAAGTACATTTTGCTGATGAGCGGCACGCAGGCCGGCGTCGACACTTACCGGTCATGGCCGCAGAAGGACATCCAGGCGCACTTCGCTTTCCTGGCGCGCCTCAACAAGGAGCTGCAGGAATCCGGAGAGTTCGTCGCCACCCAACCTCTGGACCTGCCCGCTCAGGCCCGGATCGTGCGCGCCGGCAAGGACGGTGCGCCCATCACCGACGGCGTGTTCCCGGAGGCAAAGGAGTTTCTCCTGGGCTACTGGATCGTCGATGTCGAAAGCCCGCAACGAGCCTATGAGATCGCCGCCAGGCTGTCCGCCGGACCCGGCCCCGGCGGCATCACGCTGAGCATGCCCATAGAAGTCCGGCAGATGATGAGCAACCACACCGAAGAAGTCCTGTGATGCCGGGCTCCACGGATGCGGCCTTCGAGCACCTGTTGCGCGAGCTTGCGCCGCAGGTGCTCGGCGCCGTCATCCGGCGGTTCCGGGACTTCGCCGCCGCCGAGGACGCCGTCCAGGAGGCATTGCTCGCGGCCGCCCTGCAGTGGCCCGCGGAAGGCGTCCCCGGCAATCCTCGCGCCTGGCTGATCCAGGTCGCCGGGCGGCGCATGACCGATGCCATTCGCGCGGATCTGGCTCGCCGCCGCCGCGAAACCGCCGTCGCCACGGAGCTCGAGTATCTGACGCCCGCAGCCGAAATCGACACCGGGGCGGAGCAGGACGACACTCTCATCCTGCTCTTCATGTGTTGTCATCCGGCCCTGACTCCGCCATCGGCCATCGCCCTGACGTTGCGCGCCGTGGGCGGCTTGACCACCGCCGAAATCGCCAGCGCCTTCCTGGTACCCGAGGCCACCATGGCGCAGCGGATCAGCCGGGCCAAGCAAAGTATCAAGTCCTCCGGAGTGCCGTTTCGATTGCCCACCGACGCCGAGCGCGCCCAGCGCCTGCGCGCCGTGCTCCACGTGCTGTACCTGATCTTCAATGAGGGATATGTCGCCAGCGCCGGGGAGCAGGCTCAGCGGCTCGACTTGTCCCGTGAGGCAATCCGCCTGACGCGAGCCCTTCGCGACTTACTTCCGGACGATGGCGAAGTCGCGGGGTTGCTATCGCTGATGTTACTCACGGATGCGCGCCGCCTGGCGCGGACCGGTCCCGACGAGGAATTGATCCCGCTCACCAGACAAGACCGGACTAAGTGGGACCAGGCGGAGATCGCCGAAGGCGTCGCGCTGATTACGGCGACCTTGTCGAAAGGGTCGGTCGGCGCCTACCAGTTACAGGCCGCCATTGCCGCCGTTCACGACGAAGCGCCCCAGGCCGAGGATACCGACTGGCCGCAGATCCTGGTGTTGTACGGCCTGCTCAAACGCATGTCCGACAATCCGATGGTGGCGCTCAACCACGCCGTCGCGGCGGCTATGGTGCACGGCCCGTCCGCGGGACTCAACTTGCTGAAGGCGTTAGACCAGGACGGCCGCCTGGCCGGCCACCATCGCCTCGACGCCGTGCGCGCCCACCTGCTGGAAATGGCCGGCCAGCCCGAGGCCGCTATTGTTCACTACCGGCTTGCCGCCGCCCGAACGTCCAGCCTCCCGGAACGGAACTACCTACTGACCCAAGCCGCCCGCCTCAGCGACTAGCACCGAACCACGAGCGTCAGCGAGCGGACCCCTGCGGACCCAAGCCGCCCGCTTGCGCGTCACGTAGCGGTGGTGCTGTAATCGGGCCGTGTTCTCACCCCTGCTCGTATTCCTGATTCTGTTGGCACAGACCCCGGCAACCGACCCCGCCCAGCACCCTGTGATCCTCCTCTGGCCCGGCGGCGCTCCGGGCTCGGAAGGCAAAACCGGCGAAGAGAAAGTTCGGGTGCAGGAGGACAACCGGATCGTCTCCGGAGTTCATCGCCCATCCCTGACGGTCTATCTGCCAGCGAAAGAGACGGCCACCGGCGCCGCGGTCGTTGTCGCGCCGGGCGGAAGCTACCGCGAGCTTTGGATCACGCACGAGGGCTACCGCGTGGGCGAGTGGCTCAGCCAACACGGGATCGCCGCTTTCGTCCTCAAGTACCGGCTGCCGCACGAGCCGGGATCGACTTACACGGTCGAGGGCACCGCGCTCTCCGACATTCAGCGCGCCATCCGCACCGTCCGCGCCCGCGCCGCCGAATGGGGAATCGACCCGCGGCGGGTCGGCGTGATGGGTTTTTCCGCCGGAGCACACCTTGCCGGCCTCGCCGCCACGCACTACGACGACGTGGTATATCCTCACGCGGACGACATCGATAGCCAAAGCGCGAAGCCCGCGTTCCAAGCGTTGATTTACCCGCCCAAGATCGAGGCCACTTACTCAAGGGATACCCCGCCAGCCTTCCTCGCCTGCGGCGGCGACGATCAGATCGCGGCCGACGTGCCCAACCTGTATCTCGCTTTGAAGAATGCAGGCGTTCCGGCGGAGCTTCACATCTACGCCGGTGTCGGCCACGGCTTCGGCATTCGCCCAATCAATTCGCCCGCAGTCGCCGGCTGGATCGACCGCTTTCGAGAATGGCTAGCCGCCCAGGGTCTGCTGACGAAGAAGTAAGCAGGCCGCCCGTCTCAGGGTGACTCACCTCCATCAAAGCTGGGGCTGTGGCACGCCGCTCT
>DATNLV010000166.1:0-3670 GCA_035602665.1 Bryobacteraceae bacterium
GAGGCCCAGGCTGACCACGGTGAGCGGGAAGGCAATGGCCCTCAGCACGAGTCCGAGAGTGGCATTCATGAGCCCGATGACGACTACGGCGATCAAGGCTGGAATCAGCCCCGCCATCTCGAAACCGGGCAGCAAGTGCGCGATCACCAGCAACAAGAGCGCACTGAGCAGCCAGTTCACGACCAAGTTGGCAAGCATGGCGCCTCCGGTTTGTCAGGAGTTCATCGCTGGCTGGGCTGCCGCGTCCCGGTGGCGGAACAGGCGGGGCAGGGCCAGATTCAATCCCAGGAGGAGTGCCCCGCCGGCCAGCGCCGGGTACAGGCTACGCATGGCGAAGCCCGGCACCAGAAGCGCGACCACGCGAAAGACCAGGGCGTCGCCGAGCGCGAGCAAGACTCCAGGAAGCGCCAGGGCCGGCTCGCCCTCGCCCGGTCTGAAAGCGGTCGAAACGGCGGCATGAACCAGCGCAACCACAGCCGCCACAACCAGCGCGGAACGGAGCTCGTCGATCCGGCAGCCAGGAAGGACAATCGAAAGGACGGCCAGCGCCGCAGTCCCCAAGGTCCAATTGAGGAAGAGATACACCATAAAAGCTACTACCGCGAGTAGCACGTTCCATGCCAGAGTTAGTGTGTCTTTCGTAACCCTACAACACAAAGAAATTGCTGCACATCCCTCGCACGTAGTTTCTCTGAGGCATCCTCCGAGCGAGGCCAGGCAGATACTTTTTGCCATCGTGCCGGCACGTTTTGGAGATTGTGAAGCCGGATAATGGGGGTATGATGCCTCCCGCGTGCAGGTTTTGCGCCATCGTCGAAGGCAGCGAGCCGGCGGCGGTGGTCCTGGAGGACCCGGTCTCGGTGGCCTTCCTGGACCGGCGGCCGCTGTTCCCAGGCCATGTGCTGCTCATCCCGCGCCGCCACACGGAGACGCTGGCCGAGCTGCCGCCGGAACTGGTGGGCCCGGTGTTCGCCAATGCGCGCCTTTTGTCCGCGGCGGTAGAGGCCGGGCTGGGCGCCGATGGCTCCCTGGTGGCGATCAATAATCGCGTAAGCCAGAGCGTACCTCACCTCCACATTCACATCGTGCCGCGCCGCCGCAAAGACGGGCTGAGGGGGTTCTTCTGGCCTCGCCGGGCATACAAAGACGAGGCCGAGATGCTGGCCGTCCGCGATGCAATTCGAGCGGCCCTGGGCCGTCAAACGCCCGGCGTGTGATTGCACTGCGGCCGCCCCATCGACACCCTCGCCGTAATCGTTACTTCTTGACGCGAATCCGTACATATAAACGGAGCGGTTTCTCCCGACTAAGTGGGAGGAGCATGTCCTAAAGTTGATTCGGCACAAAAACTTTGCATAATAGGAACAGCAACTGGACAAGTAGGAGTTCTCGAGGGCAGGGAGGGGATGCCTCAGATCTTCCACCGCAGCGCCAATGTCATCTCGAAGCTGACACTGGCGGGCACCGCACTGTTGGTCCTCGGGGGATTTGCTGTTGCCTACTACGCTTACGATTCCCCGTATTTCAACCGGGTCGGACACGCCCGGCCGCAGCCGGTTCCGTTCAGCCACAAGCACCACGTGGGAGATGATGGCATCGATTGCCGCTACTGCCACACCTCGGTTGAGACCTCGGAATTCGCGGGCATCCCCCCGACGCACATCTGCATGTCCTGCCACTCGCAGCTCTGGGCGGACAGTCCCATGCTCGAGCCGGTGCGCGCGAGCTGGGAGACGGGCACACCGCTCCAGTGGGTGCGCGTGCACGATCTGCCCGACTACGTCTATTTCAACCACAGCATTCACATAAACAAGGGCGTCGCCTGCATCATGTGCCACGGGCGGATCGATGAGATGCCGCTGACGTGGCGCGAGAAGTCGCTCGACATGAAATGGTGCCTTTCGTGCCATCGTTCGCCGGAGCTGTTCGTGCGGCCTCGCGAGCACGTCTTCGACATGAACTGGAACCCGCCCCAGGATCAGCTCGCCATGGGCCGCAGGCTGGTGAAGGAATACAAGATTCAGAAGCTGACAGATTGCTATACGTGCCACCGATGAGCGAAACCAACGACCGCGATCAAACGAAGCTGCCGGCGCTCTGGCGCAGCCTCGACGAACGCGCGCAGTCTCCCGAGCTGCTCGAGGACCTCAAGCACGAGTTCCCCTGGCGGACCGAGGAAGAGATCGAAGGCCTGGACCGGCGCGAGTTCTGGAAGGTCATGGGCGCGGCGGTGGCCATGGCGGGGCTTAGCGGGTGCGTGCGGCAGCCTCCGGAAAAGATCGTCCCCTATGTGAATCAGCCCAGCGAGATCGTGCAGGGCGAGCCGATCTACTTCGCCACCGCGATGCCGTTGCTCGACGATGCCGCCGGCCTGTTGGTGAAGAGTCACATGGGCCACCCCGTGAAGGTGGAGGGGAACCCGAAACACCCTGCCAGCCTGGGCTCAACCGGCGTGCATGCGCAGGCGTCGCTGATGGACTTATACGATCCGGACCGGTCCGGCGCCGTGATTTACGACGGGCGGGTGAGTGACTGGGTTTCCTTTCTCGGCGCGCTAGAGGCGATGCTGGCAGAGCAGGCGGCGGACCGCGGCGCGCGCCTTCGTCTCCTGACGGGCACGGTGATTTCTCCGACCCTCGGCGCCCAATTGAAGGCGGTGCTGGCGCAATATCCGGCAGCTCGCTGGCACCAGTGGGAGGCGGCCGGGCGCGACAATGCGCGGCTTGGCGCCGAGATGGCCTTCGGCAGCATAGTCAACACCACTTACAGTTTCGACAAGGCCGATGTTATCTTTGCGCTGGACGCTGACTTTCTGTCCTGTAGCCCTGTCCGGCCCCGCTATGCCCACGACTTCGCCTTGCGGAGAGGGTCGCGCGCGGGGGTTGACGGCATGAACCGCCTCTATTCCGCCGAGACCTGGTTCACCGGCACCGGCGCGAGCGCCGACCATCGGTTCCCCGTGAAGCCGAGCGAGATGGAGCCGGTCTTACGCGCCATCGCCCAGGGCACGGGAGCTCCGGGGGGCGCGCCGCCTCCGCCACGCCATGCGAAGTGGATCGGCTCGGTGGTCCGGGACCTGCTGATGCACCACGGCGCGAGCTTGGTCCTGGCCGGCGACCAGCAGCCAGCCGAGTTGCACGCGCTGGCCCATGCCATCAACTTCGCGCTCGGGAATGTGGGGAACACGGTTGCCTACACTGACTCAAACGAAGTTAGTCCGGTCAATCAGCTCGCCTCCTTCCGCGAGTTGGTGGACGACATGCGGGCCGGCCGGGTGGACCTGCTGGTCCTCATGGGGGTCAATCCCGCTTATGACGGGCCTGCGGACCTCGGCTTTGCCGATGCGATGCGAAAGGTGCGCTACAAGGTTCACCACGGCACTTACAACGACGAGACGGGAGTGCTGTGCCAGTGGCACGTTCCGGCCACGCACTTCCTCGAGGAATGGAGTGACTGCGTGTCCCAGGACGGCACGGCTTCGGTGATTCAGCCGCTGATCGCGCCGCTCTATCAGGGCCGCTCGCGGCACGATCTGCTGGCGGCGCTGGGCGGCCAGCCGAACCGGCTGACCTATGAAACGGTCAAGGAAACCTGGAAGAGCCGCAAGCCCGCGAGCGACTTCGAAGCGGCTTGGCGCCAGTGGCTCCATGATGGCGTGATCTCGGGTACC
>DATNLV010000346.1:0-2648 GCA_035602665.1 Bryobacteraceae bacterium
GCGCTGCCGGCGCCACCGGACCCGTCGGCGCCACCGGCCCCGCCGGAGCACCGGGAGCCCAGGGTCTGGCCGGCCCGCTCGGCCTTCTCGGGCCCACCGGCGCCACCGGCGCTGCGGGAGCTAACGGGCCCACCGGCAACCAGTTCAGCATGGACCCCACCATCCACCCCAGTGGCGGCTACACCATCCCGGATACCGACACGTTCGTGTACTACGAGACCAACAATCCGGTCGGCGGCGGAACCGGCAATTTCACCTTGCCGCACGCCACCGTGAGCGGCAGGCGAATCGTGGTGATTCCGGTCAACGCCAGCGCCTCCACCACCCGCGTCCAGATCACGGCGCAGGCCGGCGATACCATCTTCAACGAGGCTCCGGCGGGTACGTCGACGCTGGCCTCCATCGGGCCGATCATGCTCTTCAGCGACGGCAACCATAACTGGTTCGTCATCGCCACCCAGTAGATGGCCGGCTCGCGGGCGGCGCCGCTGCTCCTGCTGGCCGGCGTGCTCGTCGCCGGCGCCGTGGGTCTCTGGCCGGAGCTTGCCATCAGCCGTGTCGACCTGAACGACAACGTATTCCACTTCGGCCTGATCCAGGGCATGGCCAAAGCCGCGGAGCGCGGAAGCCCGCTGGATTTCTGGTCGCCGGAGTGGTCGCTGGGCTACCCGGTGCTGCGCACCTATCAGCCGCTCGCGCACGCCCTGGTCGTGCTGGTGTACTTCGCCTCGGCCAAAACGTTGTCGCTGATGACCGTCTTCGTGTGGGTGCGGTTCCTTTCCCTTCTGCTCCTGCCCCTGACATTCTTCGTAACGGCGCGACTGCTGTCTCTGGGGTGGTGGGAAGCTGCGGCGGCGAGCCTCCTGGCGCCGCTGGTCTCGACGAACTTCCTCTACGGCGTCGAGTACGGCAGCTACCTGTGGGCGGGCAGCGGGCTGTTTACCCAGGCCGTGGCCACGCACTTCCTGCTCCTGGCCATCGGGTTCGGCTTCGCGGCCATCCGCCGGGGCCGCCGCCTCGGATGGTGCGCCCTCTTTCTGGCCCTCGCGTTTCTTTCGCATTTCATCTACGGGTACATCGGCGCCGTGACCCTGTGCCTGCTGGCATTTCTGCCCGACGCGGAGACGCCGCGGCGGCCGCGCATCCTGCGCACCTTGTGGATCGGCGCCATCGCGCTCCTGCTGTCCGCGTTTCAACTCGTGCCCATGCTCCAGGACGGCGCCTTCATCAACCACAGCCGCTGGGAGCCGGTGTGGAAGTGGGACTCCTTCGGCGCCTGGCCCGTGCTGAAGCTGCTCTTCACCGGCGAGCTGCTCGACCATGGCCGCCTGCCCGTGCTCTCCCTGCTGGCGCTATCGGGCATCGTGGTGTGGTTCTGGGACTACCGCCGCAAGCGCCGGCTTGATCCGGCCTGGACCTTCGTCGTATCCGGCGCGGGCCTGTGGCTGCTGATGTTCTTCGGACGGCCGTTTTGGGGGCCGTCGCTGAAGATGCTGGGTGTGCCCGAGGACATGCAGCTGCATCGCGTCATCGGCGGCGCCCACATCTTCCTGGTGCTGGCGGCTGCCGTCGGGCTGGCCGCGCTCTGGCGCGGGCTCGCCGCGCGCTGGCATTTCGCCGCGGCGGTAGCGGTCACCGCGCTCCTGCTTTACCCGATGATCCGCGAGCGCGCCCGCCTCCTCTCCGACAATGCCGTTTGGGGGCGCCGGAACCTGGCCGAGTACCACCAGAACCGGGATGCGCTCGATGCCGCCATCGCGCTCGTGCGCGAACGCGGAGGCCGCGTCTACCCGGGCCTCGCCGCTGGCTGGGGCGGCCAGTTCAAGGTGGGCGACGTTCCCTTCTACGCGTTTCTGAGCCGGGCGGAGGTGCCCGCGGTGGCCTTCTTGTACCACTCCATGGCGCTCACCAGCGATGTCATGGTGCGCTTTGACGAGATGGATCCCACCCAGTACCTTCTCTTCAATATCCGCAGCGTGGTTGCTCCGGCCGAGGGCGTCGCGTTGCCTCCGTTCCTCGCTCCGCGCGAGCGGATCGGGCCCTTCCGTATCTTCGACGCGCCTGGGGCCGGCTACTTCGACGTGGTGGATGCGCCCTTCGCCGTCCGCACCACCCGCGGCAACTTCTACGACGTGAACGACCGCTGGCTGCACAGCGACGAGGCAGCCAGGAAACAGCATCTGCGCCTCGATTTTTACGGCGACCAGACCCAGGGGCCCCGTCTCGATCCCGAGCAGCAGTTCTTCCCGGCTTTTTCCATGGGCGCCGCCGGTTTCGTCGCCGGCGAACGCCAGGACGGCGCGTCCTTCGAGGCGAATGTCCAGGTGCTGCGGCCGAGCTTCGCCCTTTTTCGCATGACCTGGCATCCCAACTGGAAGGCGTACGTGGATGGGCGGCCGCAACCGACGCTCATGCTCTCTCCGGGGTTCGTGGGGTTGCCGTTGGCGCCGGGGCCGCACCGGATCGTATGCCGGTACGAGGCGGGCCACGCCAAGGCGATTCTCCTTCTGGCCGGGTGCCTCGTCGCGCTGGTCCTCGGTCGCATAGGGCCGCGGCCCGTCCTTTGGAAATGGGCCCAGCGTGGCGTACCCCGGCGGGTCGCGATCGCGGCGGGCCTGGTGGCGCTGGCTCTGCCGGTCGCGCTTTCG
>DATNLV010000177.1:0-4022 GCA_035602665.1 Bryobacteraceae bacterium
GCGATCGTTCCGGCCGGGACCGGCGGCGCCATCAACGTATTCGTGGCCAACCGAACGCAGGTGATTTTGGACATCAACGGGTATTTCGCGCCATGAGGAAGCGGACTGCTGTGGTGGTGCTGCTGGGGCTGGCTGCGGGGCTGACCGCGACCGGCGCCACGCCGAAGATTCACCCGCGGGTTCGGGAAAGAGCGCAGTCGGAGGCCGCGGTTCCGGTCTTCATTGTCCTGGAGCACCAGCCGCAGCGGGAGATCTTCCAGCGGGCCGAGAGCGCCAACGCGCTGTATCGGGAAGTGGCGGAGTCGCGGCAGGCGCGGGAAGCCGCGGAGGCCGTGGTGCTGCGCACGCGCCAGCAGGCGTTTCAGGCCATCGAGCAAGCCATCGGGCCGGAGCAGGATGCCCTCGAAAGCCGACTGAAGGGGCTCGGAGCCACGCGCATCTCGCGGTATCTGGGAGTCAACATGCTGGCGGCCGAGATCCCGGCGTCGGCGATCACGGCGCTCGAGGCGGACCCGGCGGTCGCGCGGGTGTCGGCGGTCGAGAAGCTCTACCCGCAGCTCGCCACCAGCGTCCCGGCTTTGGGCGCGCCGGCGTTCTGGAATGCGGGCTACACCGGGCAGGGAGAGTCGGTGGGGATCCTCGATACCGGCATCAGGACCGGCCATCCGGCGTTCGCCGGGGTCTCAATCGTGAGCCAGATCTTTCTGGCCAACGGCAGCACCGATCCCTGCTTTACCGACAATGCCGGCTCGGCCGAGGACCAGTTCGGTCACGGGACCCACGTCGCGGGGATTGTGGCGAGCCAGGGCTCGGCTGGTTGGACCAACTACCAGGGCGTGGCGAAAGGGATCGGCACGCTATACAACCTGAAGGTCGGCTACACGATGAGCACATCGGCCTCCTGCGGATCCCAAGGGGCGGGAGGGGATCAGCGCGATATTCTCGCGGCGGTTGACTGGGCCGTGCGCAACACAGCGCTCAAGATTTTCAACCTGAGTTTCGGCAATGTGACCACGAGCGACGACGATGATTTCGCGCAAGCGATCGATCAGTACATCGATAACTACGAGCTGGCCTTCGCGATCGCCGCCGGGAACGGCGGCCAGGCGGGGTACGGAGTAACCAGCCCGGGGATCGGGTACAACGGGATCACAGTCGCCAACTGGATTGCCCGTTACGCCACCAACAGCAGCAGCAGCCGCGGCCCGACCGCGGGAGGCAGAGACAAGCCGGACCTGGCGGCTCCGGGCACGTCTATCTACTCGGCCGCCTACAACTGGGATGCCCAACCCGGCACCGCCGATGATTTTCTGATGGGGACGGGGACCAGCATGGCAGCGCCGCATATCGCGGGCGCCGCGGCACTGCTCGAGAGCGCCGGGGTCACCGACCCGCTGGCGGTCAAGGCGGTGCTGATCAACACGGCTGACGGTTACAATTTCGAGGCCTGGGTCAACGATGGGGGATGGGGGTACACGAACCTCAACACGGCGCTGGCGCAATTGAATTACGGAAGCGGCAGCCTCACCGCCGGCAGCCGGGAGTATTACAAGGTGTCTCTGGCCGGCGCCTTCCAGGCCACAATCACCTGGAACCGGCACGTCATTGGGAGCACGTCCTCCTTCAACAACGTCGCCCTGCATCTCTACCGGGGGGACACGGGCGAGGAAATTGCCAGCGCGCCGGCGGGGATTCAGAACGTCGAGCAGGTGCACGCAACGTACACGGGGGACGCCGTGCTGGCGGTGGAGATGGTCAGCGCGCCGCTCGCGGGCGTGTCCTCCGAGCCTTACGGAGTAGCTTTCAGCGTCCCCGGGAGCGCGATGGCCCGGACCGAGATCGGCGTCTCTTGCAGCCTGCCGTCCTCGATCATGAGCGGCTCCGCGTTCCATATGACGTGCAGTGTGTCCGACACCGGGGATTTCGCGGCGCCCGCGCTGGTGGGGCAGATCGCCCTCCCCGCTGGATTCTCCGGTCCGGCTCAGATCTTTTTCGGCGATCTGCCGGTAGGCGCTGTTTCACAGCCGGTCACGATCGGCCTGACGGCCCCCGCCCTCGCGGGCACCTACGCCATTCGCATCGAGGTGCCTATCTTCTTTGGAGCGCCCGCGAGGGCCAGCTACACGCTGGTGGTGCAGCCGTCGCTTGCGTTGCCAGTTCTGATTTCGCCGGCCAACGGCGCCTCCGGGGTTTCCTTCACGCCGACCCTGAGCTGGAGCGCCGTGGCTGGAGCTACTTCTTACGACATATACCTTGGGACCATGGTCCCTCCGCCGGCGGTGAGCAGCACAACGGCAACCAGCTACGCGCCGGGCGTGCTCTACGGGTCGAACGTGTATTACTGGCGGATCGTGGCGAAGAACGGGAATGGATCGAGCGGTTCGCCAACGTGGTCGTTTACCACCCAGGCTACGGCGGCAGGCCAACAGCAGTACACCATCAGCACAGTGGCGGGCAACGGAACTCAGGGACTTTCGGGCGACGGCGGCCCAGCCACGAGCGCACAGCTCAACCAGCCCTCGGGCGTAACGGTGGATGCGGCAGGCGCTCTCTACATCGCCGACCGCCAGAACGGGCGTGTACGCAAGGTGGCGCTGGACGGTACCATCACGACCGTTGCGGGCTCCGGCGGGATCTGGACGTTTTGCGATGGCCGCCTCGGCCTCGGGGACGGTGGTCCAGCCACCAGCGCTCAGATGGTGCCCCAGGGCGTTGCTTTTGATGCTCAGGGCAACCTATACATAGCGGACGATGCCATGCTGATTCGCAAGGTCGACCTTGACGGCATCATCACAACCGTTGCCGGCAACGGGGGCTGTGGTTCTCTCAGCGGCGACGGAGGTCCGGCAACCAGCGCCGCGTTGGGGTGCCCGAACGCGGTCGCGCCATATGCGGGCGGCGGATTCTATATCGCGGACACATGTAATGACCGGATCCGCGTCGTCACGCCGGACGGCATCATCAACAGTGTTGCCTTAGGACAGTGGTTCGAGAGCCCTATGGGGGTGGCCACGGACGGGGCCGGCGACGTCTATGTCGCGGAGGCTCTCTATATCCGCGAGGTGACGCGGGATGGCATCGTCCACACGATCGCCGGCATCGCCGGCCAGGGCTACTCGGGTGACGGCGGCCCGGCGACCGCAGCGATGCTCAACCAGCCCAATGGCGTGGTGGTGGATGGCAGCGGGAACCTCATCATCGCGGATACCGACAACAACCGCGTCCGCAAGGTGGGGATGGACGGGACGATCGCCACGATTGCAGGCAACGGCACCGCATCCTACTCGGGCGACGGGGGCCTCGCCACCAACGCGACCCTCAATTTACCGGGTAGCGTAGCGACTGGCCCAGGCGGCAGCGTCTATATCGCGGACACGATGAACAACGTCGTGCGCGTTCTGGCGCCGCTCGCCAACGCGTCATGCCAGTATCGGGTAGGCCAGACCGCCCTGATCGCCCCGCAGTCCGGGGGCACGTTGCCCATCTCGATTCAGACGGGGCCGGGTTGCTGGTGGTCGGTGGTCAACCTGCCTTCGTGGGTCAACAGCCAGATGTCAGGCTCGGGCCCAGCGACGCTCAATCTGACGGTGTTGCCGAATGCCGACTCTCTGCGCACGGCGACGATCTCGATTGCCGGCACGGCGGTTACGATCACGCAGGCGGACGTTGTTTGCAGCTACTCACTCAGCGCCATCGACGGCGGCATGCTGCCCGGGGGTGGCACCGGATCGATCACGTTGGAAGCCGGCGCCAATTGCCCGTGGACGGCCTCGAGTTCTGCCGACTGGCTCACGCTCACCGGGTCCACTTCCGGCGTCGGCGGGGGCAGCGTGAGCTACTCGGTTGCTCCCAACATGGGCGGCGTGCGCCCCGGGACGCTCACCATCGCGGGTCTTCCATTCGACCTCCAGCAGGACGGCATTTCGGGCAACGGCCTGCACTTCGTGCCGGTCACGCCTTGCCGCGTCGCCGATACGCGAGGCGGCGCTGGGGCGATGGCGGCGGCGGAGACGCGCTCGTTC
>DATNLV010000348.1:0-4214 GCA_035602665.1 Bryobacteraceae bacterium
CTGGCCCACCGCATTCTGCCGCGGCCAATAGCGCCTCGCCGTGTACTGGTCCACCAGCGCCACCAGCGGAGCAGCCGGCCCGTCCCGTTCGTCCAGGTATCGCCCGCTGACTAGCGGGATTTCCATCGCGCGCAGGTAGTCCGGCGTGGCCGTCGTCCGCAGGACCACCGGGACATCCTCCGGTCTCGGGTCAGGCCTATCGGCCAGGAACAGGCCCGCGCCGTGCAGATCGTCGCTGACCGGCAGCTGGTCGCTGGCGCCGGCGCTGCGCACGCCCGGAAGCACGCGGACGCGCTCCAGCACGGCATCGAAAAAGGCGACTTGCTTCTGCGGTGTATCGTATTTCTGGTCCGAGAGCGCAATCTGCATCGTCACCACGCCCTGCGGATTGTATCCCAGCCTGGCCGCGCGCAGCCGCAGGAAGCTCTGCGCCATCAGGCCGGCCGCCACAAGCAGAACCAGCGCCAGCGCGATCTCGCCCACCACGAACAGCCCTCGCAGCCGCTGGTGCACCCTTCCGCCGGTAGTGCGAGCGGAGCCCTTCAGGGCGGTGTTGACGTCGGTCCGGCGCGCCTGCCAGGCCGGAACCAGCCCGAACAGGATTCCCGTCCCCGCCGCCAGCAGGAAGTTGAACCCCAGCGCGCTCAAATCCACCGAGACCCGCTCCAGGTTCGGCAGTTCGTCCATATGCAGGGATGCGAGCAGGTTCACGCCCCACGCCGCGGGCAGCGTCGCCAGCGCTCCGCCCGCCAGCGCCACCAGGACGCTCTCGGTCAGCAGTTGGCGGAACAGCGCCCATCGGCTCGCGCCCAACGCCGTGCGGATTGCCATCTCCCGCTCCCGCCCCGTGGCCCGCGCCAGCAGCAGGCTCGCAATGTTGGCGCACGCGATCAGCAGCAGGCATCCCACCGTGGCGAACAGGATCAGCACCAGCGTCTGCGCATCCTGTACGTACACCTCTTGAATCGGTTGGAGCAGAGCCGTGTTGCCCGCGTCGTGCGGATCCTCCTTGGCCAGCCGCGCGCTGAGGGCCGTCATCCGTTGTTGTGCCACCTGGAGGCTGACGCCCGGCCGCAGCCTGCCGAACACGCCGAACGAACGCGATCCCCGCTCGCTCGCCACGTCCGCCGCGAACACCAGCGGCGTGTAGATCTCTTCCTTGCCGAATTTCGGGAAGTCCGGCGGCAGAACTCCGGTCACAACGTGCGCCGTGCCATCCAGCAGGATCGTCCGCCCGGCGATCCCCGGATCCGCTCCGAAGTGGGACCGCCAGAACGCGTCGCTGAGGATCGCGACGTGCTCGTGGCCCGGCCGCATATCCCCTTCGTTGAACCCGCGGCCCAGCCGTGGCCCGACCTGCATTACCGCGAACATCTGGCCTGTGACCTTCCCGCCGCTGACGCGCTCCGTCCGGTCGCCGATCCGCAGATTGAAGCCCGCGTCCGCATAGCCCGCCAGATTCGAGAACACACCGCTCGCCTTCCAGTCCTCGAAGTCCGGCACGGAG
Organism: Bryobacteraceae bacterium; assembly: GCA_035602665.1. Lineage (GTDB taxonomy): Bacteria > Acidobacteriota > Terriglobia > Bryobacterales > Bryobacteraceae > DASWZN01. The sequence goes on from DATNLV010000348.1 coordinate 1,508, forward strand.
GCCGGGAACTGGTGCCATCCGCGCGCTGCGTTTTCGGTCCAGACCGCCACCACGCGATCCGCCTCCGGAATCGGCAGCGGCGCCAGAACCGTCCGTGCGACGCTGAAAATCGCCGTGTTCGCCCCGATGCCTAACGCCAGCGTCAGCACCGCCACCACCGCGAAGCCCGGCCGGGTCACCAGCATTCGAAATCCAAAGCGCAAATCTTGGCCTAGCGTTCCCATGAGCCCTCTGCCCCCCTCCGGCACCTGGCTTGCCAATCCTAAACCGTTGAAACAAATGGCCGAGCCTTCGAGGCCCCGTCCCATTATCGCGACGCCCCTCTCCGCCAGCGGACACCGCCGTGCCCCCCTGCCTCCCGATAATCTGCCGCTACAATAGCGGAGGTATGCCTCACCGTTCCCGGCGCCGCGCCGAACTCGCCCTGGTCGGAGTCACTTTCGTCTGGGGCGCCACTTTCGTCGTCGTCAAAGGCGCTCTCAGGGACTCCTCCACCCTGCTCTTTCTGGCCCTGCGCTTCACTCTGGCGACGGTCGCCCTCGCCGCCGCTTTCCGCCCGCTGCCCGGCCGGTTTGACAAAACGAAGCCAATTCTAGCCGGAGGCGTCCTCGCCGGCATCTTCCTTTTCTCTGGCTATCTTCTTCAAACCATAGGGCTTCGCTACACCACCCCTTCGAAGTCGGCCTTCATCACCGGCCTGTGCGTGGTCATGGTCCCCGTTTTCGGAGCCATTGTCGCCCGGAGGCTTCCCGGCGTTTCCGTGGGACTTGGAGTCTCGACCGCCACCCTCGGCATGGCCCTCCTCACCCTTCGCGGCGCCAGCCTGAAAATGGACTTCGGCGACCTGTTGACCCTGGGCGGAGCCGCCGCCTTCAGCATTCATATAATGTTGCTCGGCTGGCTTGCACCGAAGCTGGGCTTCCAGGCCCTGGCTCTGACCCAGATCTCGACCGCCGCCGTCCTCGGCCTGTCCACGTTCTGGTGGGTCGAGCGGCCCACCGTCCGCTGGACCCCGGGTCTGATCGCGGCCCTGGTGGTCACCGGACTCCTCGCTACCGCGGTCGCATTCTCAGTCCAATCCTGGGCGCAGCAATACACCACGCCGACCCGAACCGCCCTGATCTTCGCCATGGAACCCGTCTTCGCCTGGCTCACCTCCTTCGTAGTAGCCGGTGAGGTCCTGGCCCCCCGCGGCGCCCTCGGAGCGATTCTCATTCTCGCGGGCATCCTGCTGGTAGAACTGAAACCGATAAGAGGCTCGTAGCTCGTGGCTCGTGGCCCGTTGATCCACTGCGCCAGGCGCGGGCTTCGCGCCGGAACGAATCCCGATCGCGAAGCGCCCGAAGCCCGCCAGGCCGATCCACGGGCAACGAGCCACGAGCCACGGGCGGCGCGCCCCGGCGCGCCCTATAATTAAGGAAGTCGGCCTTCGGAGATCCACCGATGCGTTTCTTTGCAGCCCTGAAAACCCAGAAGCTTCTTTCCGCAACCTTGTTGCTGTTCACTCTGTCGATCGGGATCCTGATCGGCACCCTGGTCGGCACCGCCGTGCGTGCGGAAAAGAGTCCGGCCGGCGCGAGCGACGCGGGCCTGCTCGAGATCCCCAACCCGGTCCAGCTCTCGACGGCTTTTTCCCAGCTCGCCAAGCAGCTCGAACCCTCGGTGGTCAACATCACGGCGACCTATACGGCCCAGGCCGGCCAGCAGCCCCGCAGCCGCCGTCGCACCCCGGCCCCTCCCGATGACGACGACGAAGACCAGGGACAAGGCCAAGGTCAAGGCCAGGGCGGCGGCTCCGATCTCTTCCACCGCTTCTTCGGCCAGGATCCTTTCGGCGACTCGCCCCATCCCTTCCTCCGCCGCCAGGCCACCGGCTCCGGCGTCGTCGTTGACGCGCACGGGTACATCCTCACCAACTTTCACGTGGTCGAGGATGCCAGCCGCATCCAGGTCAAGTTCACCGGAGACACCACCGAGTACACCGCCAGGCTGCTCGGCTCGGACCCGGAGACCGACCTGGCCGTGATCAAGCTCGAGAGCTACAACCGCCCGCTCGTGCCCGCCAAAATCGGCAACTCGGATGGTGTGCAGGTGGGCGACTGGGCCGTGGCCATCGGCTCTCCCTTCGGCCTCGAAGCGACGGTCACCGCGGGAATCATCAGCGCCAAAGGCCGGGACATCGGTCCCGATCACCAGCTCCAGCGATTCCTGCAGACCGATGCCGCCATCAACCCCGGCAACAGCGGCGGCCCGCTGCTCGACATCCGCGGCCAGGTCATCGGCATCAATACCGCCATCGCCACCGATAGCGGCGGCTACCAGGGCATCGGATTCGCGCTGCCTATCAACCTGGCCGCCAGCGTCTACAACCAGATCGTCAAGAGCGGCCGCGTTACCCGCGGCTCCATCGGTATCGGTTTCGACTCCAACCAGAAGTCCGAAACGCTGAAGGTCTACGGCTCCAGTCACGGCGTCTTCGTCACCCGCGTCGAACCCGGCGGCCCCGCCGCCAAAGCCGGCCTCAAGGTCGAAGACGTAATCGTGGGCTTCAACGGGAAACCGATCAAGGACGGCGACGACTTGGTCAACCGCGTTTCCGCGACGCCAGTCGGATCGGAGGCGAACGTCGAGGTGCTACGCGGCGGCAAGCGGACCGACTTCAAGCTGACCATCGGAGAACGCACCGAGGTCTGGGCCGACGATCCGC
>DATNLV010000193.1:0-14195 GCA_035602665.1 Bryobacteraceae bacterium
CCGGCGCCGAGGGCCATGCGCAGACCGATCTCGTGAGTGCGCTGCTCCACCACGAACGCCATGACGCCGAAGATGCCGAGAGCCGCCAGCAGCAACGCCACCGCGGCGAAGCTGCCGAATAGAACCGTGGCGAAGCGGTCACCGGCGCGGGAGTCATCCACCACCTTTTCCATGGTCTTTACGTCGGCCAGGGGCAGGTCGGGATCGACTGAATGGACGGCCGCGGCCACGCTCTTGGTGATGGCGGCCGGATCGCCGCTGGTGCGAACCGCGACCTGGGCGCCTGGCCAGGAGCTCTGCCAGAAGGGCACGTAGATCACCGGAAAGTCGCCCGGCCGGTCGCCATTGGCGACGTTGTGGAACACTCCCACGATCTGCCACTCCACCGGCGGGCCGAGTTTTGTCTCGCCGGGGATGAGCTGCTCGATGACCAGACGTTGACCGAGGGGATCCATGCCCTTCATGTAGCGGCGGACGAGGCTCTCGTTGACCATGGCGACGCGGACGCTTGCGGCCGTGTCCTGCTCGTTGAAGAAGCGTCCCTGCTTCAGACGGATGCCGAACGTATCGAAGTATCCGGGCGTCACCTGCTGAAAGCCGCCTCCGGGGCGCGAGGACGGATCGGCGACCGGCTGGCTGGCGAGATTGAAGGGCATCCCGAAGTAGGTGCCTTCAAGGGGCATGCCGGTGGTCACGGTGGCGTGGGTCACACCGGGCAGAGCATTCAGCCGTTCGAGGAGCTGGCGGTAGAAACCGGTGACCTGTTCGGCGCCGGAAAAATGGTCGGCAGGCACGGGCAGAGTGAAGGTGAGGAGATGGTCGGTGCGGACGCCGAAATCCACTTCGTTCAGGTTCCAGAAGCTGTGGATGGCGAGGCCGGCGCCGGCGAGGCAGACCAGGGCCAGGGCAAATTCTCCGGTTACCAGAACGCGGCGAAGCCAATGGCGGCCGGAGCTGAGCGAGCGCGAGGACTGCTTGAGGGTCTCGTTCAGGTCGAGCCGGGAGGCCTGCCACGCGGGGGCGCAGCCCGCCAATACGCCGGCCGCCATGGTGGCCGCCAGGGCGAACAGCAGCACCGGCAGATCCAGGCCGACGTTGGCTTCGGAGGGCAGCGTGTTGTCGGGCATGTTGGCCATCAGCGCCTTCACTGTGGCCCAACCGAGACCGATACCGGCCAGGCCGCCGAACACGGACAGGACAACGCTTTCGGTGAGCAACTGGCGGAACAACTGCCATCGCGAGGCGCCGAGCGAGGCGCGGACGGCGACCTCGCGCTGCCGCGTCGTGCCCTGGGCCAGAAGCAGGTTGGCGACATTGGCACAGGCGATCAAGAGAACGAAACCGACGCCGCCCATCAGCAGCCACAGGCTGGTCTTGACCTCGGGCTGGAGGAAGTCGTTCTTGAGCGGCTCGACGCGGGCGCCCCAGCCCTTGTTCGATTTGGGATACGCTTCGCCGATGTGGCGCGTGACGGCGTCCATATCAGCCTGGGCCTGCTGCAGCGAGACTCCGGGCTTCATGCGGCCCATCACCAGGATCCAGTGGAAGTCGTGGTTGATCTGGTCGGGCTTAAAGGTGAGCGGCGTCCATAGCTGGTTGGGCATGCGGTCCTGCTGGCCCGGGGCCATCACGCCCACTACCGTGTAGATCTCGCCGTTGATCCGGATCTGGTGGCCGATGATGTCCTTGCGGCCGCCAAAGTGGTGCTGCCAGAGGCGGTTCATGAGGATGACGACGTGGTTCTTGCCGGGCTCGTCTTCGCCCGGCAGGAAATCGCGGCCGAGCAGAGGCTTGACGCCGATGAGGTGGAGCATATTGACGCTGGCGGCGGTGCCGGGCACCTGCTCGGGACCGTCCGGGCCGGCCAGGTTGGCGGTCATGTCGCTCCAGGCGGCGAGCTCCTGAAATGCCTTGGACTGGTGGCGCCAGTCCTCGAAATCCCCGGCCGAGACCTGGTTGCGGAAGCCCTGAATCTTCGACCAGACGATGACCAACTGGTCGGGATTGGGGTATGGCAACGGAGCCAGCAGGGTTGCATAGAGGACGCTGAAGATGGCCGTATTCGGGCCGATCCCCAGGGCCAGGGCCAGCACAGCCACGGCGGTCAGGCCCTTGTTTTTTCCCAGCAGTCGAAAACCGAAACGGAAGTCACGCCACAGAGTATTCACGGTCGCCTCCGGTCGATCGCATCCAGCCCTCTCCTATGAATACGAGAGTGACCCAGTCGCGGATGCAGAAAAACGCGCTACTCGAAGTACGCGCGCGGAGGCGTTTTGTAACGCGAAGTTTCAGGGGGCTCGTCGCGAATAGCCCATGAACGCCGTCACCAGGAAGATGACGATGAACACGAAGAACAGGAACTTCGCGATGCCGGTGGCTGCGACGGCGATGCCGGTGAAACCGAAGACGGCGGCCACGATGGCAATGACGAGGAATGCAAGCGCCCAGCCCAACATAGTGTGTCCCCCCGGCCTCGATCAGAGCACGCTGGGAGCCAACCTGGATTCCATTTGCGATCAACAGCATGCTGCTGACGGAGCGGGGCGAATTTACCCGCTGGCCGGGAGACATCTCATCAGAAGGACAACGGCGGTCCAAGAAGCTCCATCCCGAAGGCGCGCATGAGTTCCTTGTCCTCCGGATTGTCCCAGGTCGAATACCCGTTACCGCGTGCTTTGAAAACGGTCCGGAAGAATTCTTCCATCCTGTTGGCGGGAGCAAAGGCGATGAGAAGCCGGCCGGGAGTATCGCCCACGAAAGCCCAGACATGAGGTATTTCCCGCGGACCGAGGATCGAGTCCCCGGCCTTGAGCCGGACTCGTTTATCGCCGATCTCCGCGATGTAGTCGCCCTCGATGACGTAGAACCACTCATCCTCGTTGTGATGCATGTGGCGAGGGACGCCGCCCTTCTTATGATTGCTATGCTCCATGATGAAGAGGCCGCCGCGCGAGTCGCCGGTGACGACCTTGAAAGCGGTTGAACTGACACCGAGCGCATGTTGCTCTCCGAATCGATCAGCGCCGGCGGATACAAGCCCCGGCTGAGCCGCGGAAGCCGTCGTGTTGGTCTGACCCAAAATGGCCAGCGGCAAAGAAGCGATGCCGGCGCTGAGAAATGCGCGCCGTCCGGTATTCGCCACGACGAAGGGCTTCGATTCGCTCCGCCGGTCTTGACTCGAGTGCAGGTTCGTTTTCATCTCACCAATTCCCTCCCCTCTGGCTCAAAGCCGTTGGCTTTGGCTGCGTGCCGCTGCCGCCACTCTACGCGGCGACGCCTGAAAAAGTCAAGGAGTTCTTAAGTCGAGCTAAGTCGAGCAGGTTGACTGACAGGAGACCGATGGTGGGACAGGCACGAATTTCGCAAGTGCGGCGAAATTCGAGCCAGTCCCGGGTTCGCGGCCAATTACCCGCTGGCCGGAAGGTCGATCTCCATGACCAGGCCGGGGTTGGAGTTGTGCGCTTCGATGCGGCCCTTGTGGAGGTCGACGGCGCGACGGGCGATGGCCAGGCCCAGACCGACTCCGCCGCTGGTGCGGTTGCGGTCCGTGTCGACGCGGTAGAAGGGGTCGAAGATGTGCGGGAGGTGCTCCTCGGGAACGCCGGGGCCGTAATCGCGGACCCGTATGCGGGCGCCGGGGCCTCCGTTTTCGAGCCAGACCTCGACCGGGCTGCCTTGCGGGGAATGGCGGATGGCGTTGCGCACCACGTTCTCGACCGCCCTTCGCATCAGCTCGGGATCGCCCTGGATGGTCACCACCGGTGGCTTCTTCATCTCCAGGCGGCAGCCGCGCGCCTCGGCCTCGACCGAGCAATCCTCCACCAGGTTGGCGAGCAGCTCGTCCACGCGCACGGGCTCCTTGCGCAGGGAGGAGGGATCGCCCTCGGCGCGCGTCACCTGCAGCAGCTCGCCCACCAGGGAGTTGAGGCGTCCCGCTTCCTTCTCGATGCGGTTGAGCGCGGCCTCGCGGGCTTCGGGCTCGCCCGAGCGCGCCAGTTCGGTGGCTACCGACAGCCGCGCCAGGGGCGAACGCAGCTCGTGGGAAATGTCGAGCAGCAGGCGGCGTTCGGCGGTCAGCAGGGTCTGCAAGCGGTCGGCCATGGTGTCGAAGGTGCGCGCGAGGCGACCCACTTCGTCATGCCGGCGGGAACCGACGCGCGCCGCCAGATCGCCCTTCCCGAAACGCTCCACTGCCTTCTGGAGGCTGCGCAGCGGCGAGGTCAAGTGGAGCGCGAGCAGGTAGGAGAGCACCACCATCGCGGCCACGATCCACAGATATTGCGGGGTGAAGAACGTAAAGCCCGGACGGCCCCGGGAGATCAGGAAAAGCCAGTATGTTCCGTCGCGGCTGGCCCTGGCGATCACGGTGGGCTGGAAGAGGCGGCCGCGGCGCTCGGCGTCCTCCACCAGCTCGTGGCGATCCTGGCCGGTCAGCAGGTCGTGGTAAGTCGCGTCGGTCAGGATGCCGTGGGCCGGGAATTCCGAATCGAAGCGCTGAAGAAATGACGCCAGCGCGGGCCTGCCTCCCTGCTCGAAAGCGTGCCGCGCCTCCTCGAGCTGCACCGAGAGCATTCGCCCGAAGATGTGGCCGCGCCCGCGGGCGGCGGTGAAACTGCGGGTGGTGAGGATCATGAACCCGGCCATGGTGATCGCCATGGCGGCCAGGAACCAGATCAGGAACTTTACGAAGAGCGACCTCACTCGACGACCCCTTCCTCCGGCGTGCGGCAGAACTGGTAGCCCACGCCGCGGATGGTTTTGATGATGGCCCGGCTGATTTCGAGCTTCTTGCGCAGATGGCTGATGTGCATGTCGATGGAGCGGTCGAAGGGCGTGGTCTTGCGGTTATAGAGCGCTTCCATGAGGTTGTCGCGGGAGAGCACGCGGCCGGCGCCGCGCATCAGGATCTCGAGGATGTCGAACTCGAGGGTGGTGAGCTCGATCTTCTGACCGTCCACGCTGACCTCGCGCGAAGCCGGGTCGAGCGTTACACCGTTCACCTCGACCGGCCCGCGTTCGGCGGCCTGCGGCTCGGTGCGGCGGAGGATCGCTCGGATGCGCGCGGCCAGCTCGCGCGGGTTGAAGGGCTTGGCGAGATAATCGTCGGCTCCCAGCTCGAGGCCCACGATGCGGTCCACATCCTCACCGCGGGCGGTCAGCATCAGGATGGGAGTTCGGCCTTTCTTGCGGAGCTCGCGCAGGATCGCGAAACCGTCCATGCCGGGCAGCATCACGTCGAGGATCACCAGATCCCAGCCGCCGGCGGCGGCGCGGTCGAGGCCTCGCCGGCCCTCGTGCTCCACTTCAAGGCTGAAGCCTTCGCGCTTGAGGAACTCGCGGAGCAGCCCGCACAACTCCACGTCGTCGTCGATGAGCAGCAACCGCACGCCCTAGTTTTACCACGCCTCATGGCTCGTCGGCGGCGTTCCTTACGTTTATTTACAGTGGGTTGGGGGTCACCAGCCCATCTGCTCCATGCGGATCAGGATGCGGGCGGCGTAGCGGTTCATGCGGGCGGGCTGGCGGCGCCGCGGCGAGGGCAGAATGGCGGCCAGGCGCGCGCCCTGCTCGCGGCCGATGCGCGAGGCCGGGACGCCGTAGTGATAGCGGGCGGCGGCCTCGGCGCCGTAGACGGCGGGTCCCCATTCGACGACATTCAGGTACAGCTCGAGAATGCGGCGCTTCGAGAGGATCAGCTCTTCGAGCGGCACCAGGGTTACCTCGAGACCTTTGCGCAGTAGCGAACGGTTAGTGGTGAGAAACAGGTTCTTGGCGAGTTGCTCGTCGATGGTGGAGGCGCCGCGGAGTTTGCCGTCGTCGAGGCCGTCCTCGACGGCTTCGTGGACTTCGTGCCAGTCGAATCCGTGGTGATGGAAGAAGCGCGCGTCCTCGGCGGCGATGACGGCGTGCTGGAAGGCCGGGGAGATGCTATCGAGCGGCACGAACTCGTAGTGCTTTCGATAGGGGCCGCGATGAAACCAGGATTCGATGCGGCGCTGGACGTGGACCATGGTGAAAGGCGGGTCGATCCAGCGGAGGGCCAGGAAGCCGAGGGCGGCTAGGGTGTAGAAGGCGGCGGCGAGGAGGAGGAACCAGGTCAGAATGCGGCGGAGGAGGCGGCGCTTGCGCTTGGGCGAGGTGGCGGGCACATTTCAGGATAGCGTTGGCGGGCGGGGCTGAAGCCCCGCGCGGGCTCAAGTCCGCCCTCCATCGGCACGGATACGGGTCATAACAAGTTTCGATTGGAATTCGCGGCGAACCGGGATTAAGATCTAGTTAAGGGCTCGGGCCTGACGCAGGGTCCGTAGTCCATCACGCCAACGTCTGGGCATTCTCCTCGTCGAGATCAAAACATCCTGGAGGAGCACTATGCTCGACGAAATCATGCTGTTTGCCCTAGACAAATCGCTGGCTACCGAGTTGGCCGGCGCCCTTTCCTTCGAGCGCCGCGCCGTTCACCTGGCTCCGTTCGAGCTCACCGCCGAAGGCGTGAAGGCGGCGGTCCGTTCCGACACCGCGCTGGTATTCTGCTCCGACGATCGAAAGACTTATACCCTGCTGCTCAACCTCATCAGGCAAGAAGGCCTGGCACTGCCGGTGGTAGTAGTCAGCCGGCATCCGCAAACCGACGAATGGCTGGACGCTATCGAGGCCGGCGCGGCCGACTATTGCTCGCCGCCCTTCGAGGCATTCCAGATCTCCTGGATCATCGACAACACGCTCAAATACCGTCATCCAGCCGCGGCATAAGCCGCGAGCTTCCGTCGAGATTGCAGGAGGTCACTATGTCTCCGTCTGTCAGACGGCATGGCGCCGTGGTGTTCGTGGTGTGTCTGTTCCTGGCCTGTCCATTCGCCGCAAGCTGCCAACAGGAGATGGTGCGCGTGGGCGGAGCCGTGATGCGGGATAGTGGAGGACCGAACGCGGGCCTGATCGTGGAGCTCTGCGATGCGGCGGGCGATAAGGTGGTGGACCGCGCGATGGTCTCGCCTTCCGGCGAGTTCGCATTCGAGGGCGTGCCGGCCGGCCGGTACGAGCTGAGAGTGAGCGGGTGGCGCGGCGGCGTCCTGGCTGAACGGCCGGTGTCGGCGTCTGCGAGCGGGGCGCCGGTGGAGATCCACCTGTCGACGCCTGCGGCCGGGGACCTGGGGAAGGTCACGGTGGCCCAGTTGCAACACCACGTTCCGGCGCGGGCGGCGCGGGAGTTTGCGCGTGAAGGCCGCGCGTTCGAAGCGGGCGACGTCGAGGGGGCGATCGGGCATCTGCGGAAGGCTCTGGAGATCGATCCGGATTACATGGAGGCGCACAACAACCTGGGGGCCCGGTACATGGCGCTTCATCGATTCGAGGATGCGGCCGCGGAGTTCCGGCGGGCTACCGAACTGGACCCGGCGGCCGAGAAGGCGTTCGCGAACCTGGCGGGGGCGCTGCTGCTGCTGGGGCGGGATGCGGAAGCGGAGGCGGCGGCGCGGCGGGCGGTAGCTCTCGATGGCACTGACTCGCTGGGGCGCTACGTGCTGGGGCGGGTTCTGGCGTCGGAAAACATTGATGGCCGCCGGTGAACGCCGATTAACGCCGATAGGAAGCAACTGAGTCATCCGCGTCTGTTGGCGTTCACCGGCGGCCCCACACGATGCAATCAGGCGGTATCATGATTCGGTTTGGGAGTTTCCAATGCGAATCATGCTTGTCGCGTTTCTGTCGCTGATGCTGATCTCTTGCGGGGGCGACTCCACAGCGCCGACGGCGCCGGCTCCGATTTCCATTTCGCTCTCCGCGAGTGCGCTGACCGCGCCGCAGGACGGCACGGCGGCTTCGGTCACGGTTACGGTCCAGCGGCCGGACGGCAACACGAACGCGGTCACTCTGAGCGTCACACCTGTCTTGGGCCTGACCGCTCAGATCGCGCAGCCGGCGGCGGGCACGACCGGGCAGGTGACATTCAACGCCGCGGGCGCAACGGCGGGGCCGCACTCGGTCACGATCGGGGCAACGGACGGCCAGACGAGCGCGACGGCGTCGCTGTTGGTTGACGTGGCGGTGGTGGCGACGGTGAAGGCCGCCACCAACACGGCGGCCGGCTTCAACGGGATGCTCCAGAATTTCATGGCCACTTCCTTCCAGCCGGCGGATTGGGACTACCTCTTCTTCCAGAACAATCCCGGCGCGGCGGCGCCACTCAGCACTTTGGGCGCGCAGCATATCCGGCTGCAGCCCGTTTTCGGCGGAACCCCGCAGAAAGCCGACCAGAGCTGGGATTTCACGATGCTGGACGCGATCCTCGATCCCGTCATCGCGACCGGCGACAAGAGCCCGGAGTTACAGCTCGCGGTGGCTCCATCGTGGATGACGGACTCGAGCGGCCACTTGATGCCGGCGCACTTCACCGACTTCGCGAGCTACGCCGCGAACGTCGTGAAGTACTACAACACCACGACGGGCTTCACGGATTCGCAGGGCATCAGCCACGTTCACTCGGCGAGCAATCCCACGCCGATCACATGGTGGGGTATTTTCAACGAACCGAATATCAACGGCCTGGAGCCGGCGGACTACCTCAACCTGTACAACACCGTCGTGCCGGCGATGCTCGCGGCGGGGTCGACGGTCCCCATCAAGTTCGTCGCGGTGGAGCTGTCGGATTGGGGAAGCGAACCTCAGCGATACCTTCCGACCTTCGTGAATGGCGTGACGGCGCAGGTGGACGCGATCGGCACGCACTACTACTCGTCGTGCAACCAGAGGGACCTCGACACGGCGCTTTTCGCGAGCATTCCGACCATTTTTGTGCCGCACGTCCAGTACATCTACCAGCAGTTGAAGAGCGTTCCCAAGCTGGCCGGCGTGCCGGTGTGGGTGACCGAGAATAACGTGAACGCCGATTTTGCGGGGGCGAATGGACAGAGCCAGTGCAACCCGGGGCAGAACTTCGTCACGGATCCCCGCGGGACCAGCGCGTTCTTCGCGGCCTGGCGGCCGTACCTTTTCTCCCAGTTGGGACAGGCCGGCATCCAGTCGCTGTATCAGTGGGATTTCGACGCCGACGCCCAGAGCGCCGAGGTTGACTACGTTACGGGGAAGACTTACCTCAGCTATTGGGTGGACTACTACCTGACTCGGTATTTTCCGTTCTGCGATCCGGGCGCGGCTGGCTGCTTCGGATCGGGGTCGGCCATTCTGCAATCGAGCACCACGGAGCAATCGGAGACGCAGAGCGTCGAGCTGCTGGCGACCAGGAACGCCGATAACTCGGTGGTGGTGATGGTGTCCGACCACGCCGTCAATGCGGCTTCAGACAACAACGGCACGGGGCAGGAACGCACCGTGATGGTGGACGTCTCCGCGCTGGGGCCGTTCTCGAGCGGAACGCAACTGGTGCTCGATGCCGCGACGGACTCCGTCGCCGGTCCGGCGGCCGCGAACTTTGCGCCTGCTTCCCAGATGACGCTCCGGCTGGGTGGTTACGGCACGACTTTTCTGACATTGCGGCCGGGTGCCGCGCACGCCCGGCCGGCGGCGGCGTTGGCGGAGGCGCCGTGGGTACTCGAGGCCGTTGGGCCGGCGCCGCCGGCTATTTCGATGACGGTGGCGCCGGCGACGATCGCGCTGGGCCACTCGGCGCGGTTCGCGTGGTCGGCGACGAATGCGAGCTCGTGCAGCGGGTCGGACATTCTAGCGGGGGCACAGGCGCTGAAAAACTCGATGAGCTTTGCTCCGATGCTGCCGGGGTCTTACACGGCCACTTTGACGTGCACAGGCGTGGGGGGAACGGTCACGCAGTCGGCGGAGGTGACGGTGAACGTGCTTTGAGCGGGACTGAAGTCCCGCGCGGGCTGAAAGCCCGCCCCCCAAAGAAGGCGGCTATTTCGGCGGGGGCTCTTGGCCCACCACGGTCTCTCCGGGCTTGAGGAGGGTGGGCTTCTTGGGCTGTTTGGCGGCGTCCTGGGCCTGCTTCTTTTTGGCGTCCGCCTCCGCAGGGGTCATTTCGGCTTCGCGTTCCTTCTCTTCTTTCTTCAGGCGGCCGGTGACTTCGGCGGAGCGCTTTCCGGGGTCCTCGTTGGCGGTCTCCATCGAATCGCTGGTGGCCTGGATGGCCTGCGTGAGGACGAAGTCGTAACGCTCGATGTCGCTGGGATGGCTGTCGCGGATTTTCTCGAGCATCGGCAAGAAGCCTTTCTCGGCGCCGCCGACGGCCTTCGCTCCCAGGCTGATATCGACCTTGCGGGCGAGCGCGTCGTCGGAGACGGTGTCGATGGCGTCGATGATCTGGCCGTACTCGTCGAGCAGATCGTGGATCATCACCGCGCGGCCGGGGCGCGATTCTTTGACGAGCTGCTTCAACTGGTCGAGGCGCTGGCGGGCGAATTCGATATAGAGACGGAGCCGGTCGTTGGGCTCCTGGGCGAGGCGCACCTGGTCGACCTCGGCGCTGGTCAGAAAGTCCTTGTCCGCGGCCAGCGGTGCGGCCGCCGCCGATAGCAGAACCAGAGCGAGCATAATCCTGGTCATCACGCTACCCCTTCTTCTTTCCGCCCATGATGCCTTCGAGCAGGCTCTCATGCACCTTCTGCACCATGGCGCGCGCCTTGTCGAGCGGCTCACGGTCTTCCACGCTCATCTGATCTCGAAAATCATCGATGCGCCGCAGCAGCTCGCGGGTTTCGATTTCCGCCTTCTTGAAATACTTGGGACTCTTGTTGGGCACTTTGTGAGTCTGCTCGAGCGAATCGTAGGCCAGCTGGACCGACGCGGAAACCTCTTCGAGCGAAGCGGCGACCTGCTTCATGTCGTTCTGGGCGAGGTAGGCGTCCTGCGCCGACTTCAGGGCGCGCCCGGCGTTATCGAGCGCCAGGCTGGATCGCTTCTCGAGATTTGGCTCGGCCTTCGCCGCGTCGAGGCTGGCCCATGCGGGCGCGGCCGCCAGGAACGCAATCGCCATTGTCAGGCGGATCAAGTTTCTCACCTCTTCCCTAGATCGAGCTCCAGGATACGTATGCGTTGACGCGCCTGAAATTCCTGGTTGGGAAGCTCGCCTTTACTGACGGCCAGGAAGTTCTGATACTCGACGATGGCGTCCTTGCGTTGGTGCATGCGGTCGAGGATCATGGCGCGGAAAAAGTAGTCGCCCGGGATTTCAGCCTTCAGGGCACGGACGTGGTCGAGGGCCGCGAGCGCTTGCGGATAGGCCTCCAGCATGACCTCCACGTTGGCAAGGTCGTTCCAGGTGGCGGCCTGATTGGGCCTGGCCTGAGCCACGCGCGCGAACTGCTCGGCGGCATCGGAGAAGCGGCGCAGATCGCGCAGCTCGCGGGCGTAGGAGAGGCGCAAGTCGAGGTCGTCCGGCGCCGCCTGGACAGCGGCCGAGAGTATGGGAACGGCTTTATCGGGCTCGTGGTTCTTGCGATAGGCCTGAGCGAGCGCCAGGCGGTTGGCCGAAGTCGGCGACTGTTTGACAGCCCATTCGAGTTGCGGGACGGCGTCGGCGGCCTGGCCAGAGTCGAGCAGCAGCAGGCCGAGCCGCTCGCGCGCGGCGGCGTCGTCCGGGAACTCGCGGTAGAGCGCGATGGCCTCGGGCTTGCGGTCCGCCTTCTCGTAGAGCGACGCCAGTTCGAGCAGGCTGTCGTGGTAAGCGGGATTCAGCTCGGCGGCGCGGCGGAAATGCGGGTCGGCGTCCGCCAGCCGGTTCTCGCGGGTGAGCGCGCGCGCCAACCCCAGCTCGGCCGAAGCCGACTTCGGATCGAGCTCGAGCGCGGCCTGGTAGGATTGCGCGGCCTTTTCAATGTCTCCGGTCTGGAGCAGCGCCATGGAGAGGTAGACGCGCGGGCGGGGCTCCTTAGGCCTCTGGCCGGCGGCGGCATCGAGATAGGGCAGCGCGTCGGCCGGGCGCTTCTGGCCTAGCAACAGAATGCCAAGGTTGAGCTGGGCCTCGTACACGCCAGGCTGCAATTCGAGGACCTTCTTGTATCCCGCGATGGCGTCGGCGGGCTTATCGAGCATGCTGTTGGCCAGGGCGAGGTTGAAATGGGCGGTGTAATCCTTGGGGTCGGCGTCGACGGCCTTGGTGAATTCCTGCGCGGCGAGGCCGTAGTTCTTGGCGTCGAGCGCCTTGAGGCCCTCGGCGGCGTGGTCTTCGGCAGCCGCGCTGAGAGCAAGGATTAGCCACGGGACCGCGGCAAGCCACCGCATACCTATATTCTAGCGTGCGCCTGGAGAGGCCACTTCAATCGGATGAGGGCGACCATGCCGGCGGCCAGGATCAGGTTGCTGGGGAATGCGCAGCCGAGGCCGAGGGGGCTGATACCGATCAAGAAGATTGTGGCGGCTACTGAACCGAGGCGCGTGTAGTCGGTGGAGTTCACCAGGATCGCGGCGCCGACGGCGAGTTGCCAGACCGCGATCGCCAGGATGAACCTGGTGGGCCCGTGGGCCAGCACACCGTAGATGACGGTCTTGTATATTCCGACGGCGTGGGGGCCGAAGCCCGTGATGTAGATCTGCGGATCGAGGATGGCGAGCGTTGCGTTGACCAGGGCGGCGAGGATGAATCCGCCGCCGGCGATCACGCGAGCTGGATTGGGCCGGTACAGGGCGAGTACCAGGAAGGCCACGGCGAGCGCGTTGGCGGCGAGCAGCGGCAGTAGTAGGGCGGAGGTCATTGGGTTGTATTTTACTTCGTTTGAGGGCGCGGGCGGGGCGGGAGACTAGTGGAGCCGGGTCAGAAACCCGGTGCCGGCCAGCGGAGCTAAAGCTCCGCGCGGGATGAATCCCGCCCTCCAAGGACGCGGGCCAGTCTGGCAACGGCCTAGTGGAGCTGGGTCTTGACCTCGGCCATGACCAGTTGAGCAAAGCCGAGCGCCGCTCTCAACTCTGCGCCGCGATCGCCAGTCCCGGGTAGCACCAGCCGCACCAGCGCGACATCGGTGCGCCGGTGCAGAATGCCGTTCACCACCACCCAGGCGTGCGTCTTCCACTCGCCGGCCGTGGTCTGCCAGGGAGTCTGATACCAGTACAGCACGGTCGCGCGGGCTCCTGCCTTCTCGGCCACGTACAGGTTGACCTCGCCGCCGGGAACCTGGAGGATGCGCGATTCGACGGGCGTCCAGCCGTTTGCAGGCAGGCAGACCAGTGGCGAGTGCGGCATGCGCCCGTGTACGCGTTGCGAGCGATGGTAAGCCACTCGCAATTCCATTTCGCCGCTGCCGCCCAGCGGGCCGGCGTAGAAGCGCTGGAGGTAGTCGTCGGCGTCCGCGCCAGCCATTGCATCCGGCTGCGGGTTGACGGTCCCGATCATGCGCCAGACTCCCAACGTCTCCGGAAACCGCGACAGCCGGGGCAGCCGTGGCGGGCTCTCGAGCAGCGGAGCGGCTGTGGTGGGCACCAGTTGCGCCGCCAGAATCAACGCCGCCGCCACCAGCCACACCGGACGAACCACGGGCGATGGAACCGGCCGCGGCTCCTCGGTTGGGGCGCTCGCGGGCAGGCGGCGAACCGCCCGCTCGATTCCCATCAGCAGCACCACCGCCAGCGCCAGCGCGGCCCATCCCGAGGCGTCGTGGAATGCGCCCACCGCCAGACCGTAGTTGTACCGGCACATCACCGCCACGCCGGCCACGCGCATCGCGTTCACCAGAATCGCCACCGGCACGGCCGCTGCGCCCAGCAGAGCGCGCCTCCAGCCGCGCAAACCGGCGACGTGTCCCCATAGCAGCGCCAGCAGGCCCAGCGACCACAGGTACCGGATGCCGTTGCACGCCTCTTCCACGGCGATCTGGTGCCCGGCCACTGTCAGGACGTTCCCCTCGCGCAGCACCACCGTGCCGGCCTGGCGCACCATCACGGCGGCAAGCTGGCTGGCCAGCAACTGCAGCGGCAGAGTGACGCGGTTCCAGACGAAGTCCGGTTTGGGGAGCATGAAGACCAGCAGGAACAGCGGAAACGCGAGGGCCCACAGCCAGGGAAGGCCTCCGGCCGCCAGCAGGACCCCCACCACGGCACAGACCAAGCCCAGCGCACCCACGAACAACCCGAGGCTGATGGCTCCCAGAAACTGCAATGCGGCGCCCGCCAGCACGAGCACCAAGCCCCACCCGCTCGGCCGCATCTCGGCCAGCCGTTTGCGCTGCTGCCACGCCAGCCAGCCGGCGGCCAGCGGGACCACAAAGCCGTGGCTCATGTCCTCGTCGTGGTACCACTCG
>DATNLV010000196.1:0-8705 GCA_035602665.1 Bryobacteraceae bacterium
GTCATCGAGCGGGACGTCTCGGTGGGCGCCTTCTGCCGGCTGGAGCCCTACGTCTATATAAAACGTTGGACCACGCTCGGCGACCGCAATGAAATTTCGGCCGGAACGGTGCTGGGGACCGACCCGCTCGACAAAGCGTTCACCGGCGAGCGCAGCTACTTGCGCATAGGCCAGGGCAACCGCATCCGCGAGCACTACACGATTTCACGCGGGACGGCGCCCGAGTCGGCCACCACCATCGGCGACAGAAATTACATCATGACGTCGGGCCATATCGCCCACAACTGCCACGTCGGGAACGACACGGTGATCTGCAGCTGCTCGCTGGTGGCGGGCCACGTGGAGATCGAGGACCAGGCTTTTATTTCGGGCGGAATTGCCGTTCACCAGTTCACCAGAATCGGCCGGCTCGCCATGGTGGCGGGCATGACGCGGGTAAACCTCGACCTGGCGCCGTTCTTTCTCTACAGCGGCTACCACATGAAACCCACCGGGCTGAACGTGGTGGGCCTGAAGCGGGCCGGGTTCGCGGCAGCCGAGATCGCGGCGCTCAAACAGGCTTACCGGATTCTGTTCCTGTCCAACCTCAAGTTGGAGCAGGCGCTCGAGCGCATCGAGGCCGGGATTTCGACCGCGCACACCCTGCACCTGGTGGACTTCGTGCGCCGCAGCAAGAGGGGAATCTGCCGGCAGGCTCGTCGCTCGTTGCCCGTCGCCCGTTGATCCTTAGCGGAAGCTGTGCCGCTTCGCGGCCGGGATGAAGTGTGGTGCGAAGCCGGGAAAGCTTCGGGTGGATCAACGGGCAACGAGCAACGGGCGACGGGCGGTTGCTAAAATGCTGGTTACGTGATTCGGCCTGCGACGACGACGGCTCTTCTGCTCTGCCTGCTCGGCATGAAGGCCGTGGCGGCGCCCGAAGATTTCGAAGGCAGGCCGGTCCAGGCGATCGAGTTCGAGCCGCAACAGCAGCCCTACAACCGGGAATATCTGGATGAGATCCTGCTGCTGAAGGCCGGCCAGCCGCTGCAGTTGGAGCAGGTCCGGGCGGCGATCGAGCGTCTTTATGCCACCGGCCGCTATGCCGACATCCGCGTCGATGCGGAAAGCGCGCCCGGCGGAGTCCTGCTGCGCTTCCTCACGCGCGGCAACTACTTCGTGGGCCGGGTCACCGTCGCGGACATCTCGGCGCCGCCCGCCGCGGGAGTGATGGTGAACTCCACGCGCCTTCAACTCGGCACTCCTTACCTTCCCTCGAGCGTCGATCAGGCCATCGCCAATCTTGGCGACGTTCTGCGCAGCAACGGCTACTACAATACGCGCATCGAACCCGAATACCAGTACGATCCGGACACGCAGCAGGTCGCCATCCATTTCCGCGTCTCTACCGACCATCGCGCGCGGTTTGCGCCTCCCATCGTCACCGGGAACCCGGAACGGACACCGCCCGAGATCGTCCAGACGACGCACTGGAAGGGCTGGCTCGGCTGGAAGAAGGTCACCCAGTCGCGGACCGAGGACGGGGCCGAGCGGGTGCGCAACTCCTACCTGAAGCGGGACCGCCTGGAGGCGCGGGTCTCCATCGACAAGATGGATTGGGACCGGCAGACCAACCTCAGCCGTCCCACGCTGAACGTCGAGGGTGGCCCGAAGATCCAATTCACGACCGTGGGCGCGAAGGTCTCGCGGGGCAAGCTCAAACAGCTCGTACCGGTTTTCGAAGAGCGGGCGGTCGATCGCGACCTGCTGGTGGAGGGCGCCAACAACCTGCGCGAATACATGGAGAGCCAGGGCTACTTCGACGCCAAGGTGGATTTCTCCACGAAGTCCACGCCGGACCAACAGGTGATCGAGTATCGCGTCGACCGCGGCGAGCGGCACAAACTGGCGCTGGTGGCCATCCGGGGCAACCGATCCTTCAATGCCGATGTGATCCGCGAGCGGATGTATCTGCGCAAGGCGTCCGTGCTGGAGTTCCGGCACGGCCGGTTCAGCGACGATTTCCTGCGTCAGGACGTGGCCGCGATCACGGCCCTGTACCGCGCCAACGGGTTTCGCGACGTCGAAGTGAAGAACCGCGTCGAGCGCGGCTACAAAGGGAAGGAAACCAACCTGGCGGTGTACATCGACATCGGCGAGGGGCCGCGGTGGCTGGTGGAGCGGCTCGACGTCGAAGGAGTCGCGCCGGCCAACCGCGATGCCATCATGCGGCTGCTCGCGTCGCAGGCCGGCCAGCCTTTCAGCGAGGAGAACGCCGCCGTCGACCGCGACAACGTCCTCGACTACTACTACAACCACGGCTACGCGAACGCGAACTTCTCCTGGACCTTCGCGGCCGCGGCGAATCCGGACCGGGCCAACGTGCACTACACCATCCAGGAGGGAACGCAGCACTTTCTGCGGCGGTTCCTGGTCAGCGGCCTGCGGGCGACCAACCCGCGGCTGATTAGCGAACGCGAGGGCATCCACGCCGGCGATCCGCTGTCGCGTGTCAGCATGCTCGAAACGCAACGGCAGCTTTATGATCTGGGCATTTTCTCGCGCGTCGATATGGCGATCCAGAATCCCAGCGGGGACGAGCGCGACAAGTACGTGGCGCTCGACGTCGAAGAAGCCCGGCGCTACACCATTACCACCGGCTTCGGCGCGGAGGTAGCAAAGATCGGCGGCTGCCAGACTTGCCTGGATGCGCCCGCGGGCCAGGCCGGCTTCAGCCCGCGCGCTTCGTTCGGCGTGACGCGGAGAAACTTCTGGGGGCAGGGACACATCATCTCGTTTCAGAGCCGCGTTTCCACCCTGGAGCAACGGGCCGTGCTCACCTATGAAGCACCACAGTTCCTGGGCACTCCCAATCTGAATCTGTTGTTCAGCGGCCTGTTCGACGATTCCCGCGATGTCAGAACGTTCTCGGCGAGGCGGCGGGAAGGCTCGATGCAGGTGGGCCAGAAGCTCAACCGGGCGAGCACGATCCTCTACGGATATTCGTTCCGCCGGGTGAGCGTGAGCGACCTGAAGGTGAGCCCGGAACTGATTCCGCGTTTCTCGCAGCCGGCTCGCATCGGGATGCTCACGATCGACTACATTCTGGACCGGCGCGACGACCCCACCGACGCGCATCGCGGCATTTACTCCACCATCGATGCCGGCCTGGCCTCACACGCCTTCGGCTCGCAGGCCGATTTCACGCGCCTCATCGTGCAGAACGCGACCTATCATCCTTTCGGCTTCGGAAGCCGCTACGTGTTTGCGCGGTCGCTTACATTCGGCTGGCTGCAACCGTTGAGGGTGGGCCAGACAATTCCGCTCCCGGAAGAGCTGTTTGGCGGCGGCGCGTCCTCGCATCGCGGCTTTCCGGAAGATCAGGCCGGGCCTCGCGATCTCGAGACGGGGTTCCCGCTGGGAGGCAACGCCCTGCTGGTCAACCAGGCCGAACTGCGTTTCCCGCTGGCCGGCGACGACCTCAGAGGAGTACTCTTCTGGGACGCGGGCAACGTCTATTCCGACTTGAGGACGATCTCGTTCCGCGTCCTTCAACGGAACCAGAAGGATTTCAACTACATGGTGCATGCCGTCGGGTTCGGCTTGCGCTACAAGACTCCCATCGGGCCGGTGCGGCTGGACCTGGCCTACAGCCTCAACCCTCCGGCGTTTTACGGATTCAAGGGCACGCTCGATCAGCTCATCGCGTGTTCGGGCCCGATTCCGCCCACGACGGGGTGCATCCAGACCACGCAAAAGATCAGTAACTTCCAGTTTCATTTCTCGCTGGGGCAGGCGTTCTAATGCGCGGACAAACATTTCCAGCCGCCGATCAACGTCGATCAACGCCGATAAACCTGTTCCGTCCTATTCGTGTGCATTCGTGTTCATTCGTGGCCATCCTTTGGTTCGCCGTCTTTTTGTTCGCGGCGCTTGCTTGTGCCGAGATCATCGACCGGATCGCGGTGACTGTGGACAACCAGGTCATCACGACCAGCGAGATCAGCGAGGCGCTGCGGGTGGCCGCGTTTCTCAACGGCGAGAAACTGGACTTCAGCGGGGCGGCGCGGCGGCAGATGGCGGACCGGCTGATCGAACAGGTTCTGGTCCGCCGCGAGATGGAACTCACGCGCTATCCCGAGCCTCCTTCGACGGAGCTTGAGCAGACTCTGAGCCAGGTGAAGCACCGCTTCCCTGGCGATACGCAATTCCAGCAGGCGCTGGCGGAATACAAGTTGACCCAGCGGCAGATCGAGAACTCTCTCCGCCGCCAGATCACGCTGCTGCACTTCACCGATCTGCGGTTCCGCCCCGAGGTCCAGGTGCAGGAGAGCGACGTCAAGCAGTATTACGAGACGGTCTATCTGCCCGACCTCCGCAAGAAAGGCGTCACGCCCGAGCCCTCCTTCGAGGACGCCCAGGACGATTGCGAGGAGGCGCTCACGACCCAGCTCGTAGACAAGCGCGTGGATGCGTGGCTCGCCGAAGCGCGTGGGCGGGCTCGCATCGAATACGATGAAGATGCGTTCCGATGAGGCGCACCTTCAAAATCGGGCTGTATACGCTGGGCGGCCTGGCTGCCACGGCCGTAGTGTTGGTGGTCGCCGCTCTCATCGTCGTCCAAAGCGCGTGGTTCCACGAGAAGGTCAGGCAACGGATGGTGCGGGAGATCGAGGACGCCACGGGCGGGCGCGTCGAACTGGGCTCCTTCGATTTCGACTGGCGCACCATGACCGTCACGGTGCGCAACCTGGTGATCCACGGAACCGAAGGCCCGCAGGAGGCGCCCTTCGCGCGCGTCGACCTGGTTCGGCTGGAACTGAAGGTGATTTCGGCGCTCGAGCAGCGCGTCGATCTGCTGTCGGCCCTGGTCGAGCGGCCGCAGGTGAACGTCATCGTTTATCCCGATGGGCACACCAACGTTCCCCAGCCGAAGGCGGCCGCGAAGCCGCGACGCGACACGATCGAAAGCGTCCTGGATCTCGCCATCAAGCGCTTCAACGTGGTGGACGGCGCCATACAGGCCGGCGTGCGCCGGATTCCGCTGGCGGTCCGCGGCGAGAATCTGCGGGCAGCGGTGGTCTATCAGGCCGGGCCGGCGCGCTACGAGGGCGACCTCACTTTCCGGGACCTGGACGTGAAGCTCGGCGCGCGTCCGGCTCTGCCCATCGAAGTGGACACGCACTGGGCGCTGCTTCGCGACCGGCTTGAAATCCGGCGAGCGCGTTTCGGCCTGGGCGAATCGTGGGTCTACGTCTCGGGCGTGGCGGACCGCACTCCCGGACCGTTGCGGTTCCGCCTGGATTATTCGGCCCGCGTCGGCGTCAAGGATGTCACGCCGGGCCTGGACCTGGGCCCGCTGGCGCATCGCGGCACCATATCGCTCGATGGCCACGCAACGATCGGGGACGGATCGCGGTACGGGGTCTCCGGCAAGCTGCGGGCCGCGGGCCTGGTGGTTGAGTCGGGCGGCATACGCATCGAGGACGTTCGCACAGAGTCCGCATTCACCGCGGCGCCGGGGCGCGTGACGCTCACCGATCTGGCCGTTGCCGCGCTCGGAGGCCGCTTCACGGGCCGCGTTGAGATTGCGGACTTCCGGCACTTCCTGGTGGAGGGCGTGGCCAACGGGTTCTCGCTTCAGCAGATGAAGCTGATCCAGGAAGTCCGGCAGGTCGCCTGGGACGGGATCGCGTCGGGGCCGGTGCGCCTGAGCGCCGAGGTGCGGAACCGGCGCATCGAGGAACTGGAGTTGGAAACCCGGCTCGACATCGCGCCCGGTGCGGGACCGAATCCCATACAGGGGCTGATCGACCTCAACTACAACCTGGCGGCGCACGAGGTGGATTTCGGGCCTTCGAACCTGGCCACGAAATTCAGCCACGTGGCTTTCAGCGGCGCGCTGGGAAAAAGGCTCAGCGTCGCGCTCGACACCACGAATGGGCAAGACGTCGAGACCGCCATCGCGATGTTCTCCGCCGGACCCGCACCCGAAATGCCGCTGAAGCTGGTCAACGGGAGCGCGACGTTCCAGGGCGCCGTGACCGGGCCGCTCGCCAGTCCGGCTGTCGAAGGCCACCTGAAGGCCACCAACTTCGTGGTTGCCGGCAGGCAGATCGACCGCGCCGAAGCGGACGTGGCAGTCGGGAGCACTGGACTGGCCGCGCGGCATGCATCCGTCAGCCGCCTAGGGATGCGCGCGTCGGGCGACCTGCGGCTGGACTTTCAAGACTGGAAGCCGACGGATTCCTCGACGCTCTCGGGCAACCTCGCGCTGCGCTCGCCGCACCTGGCCGATGTGCTCGCCGCCGCGGGAGTTGCGCCGAGCGACGTCACCACCGGCGACCTTTCTTTGAACCTCGAGCTGGCTGGCACGCTGGGGGCGCCCGTGGCGTCCGGACACGCGCGGGCGTTGAAGGTGGTGGCGGCAGGCCAGCCGATCGACCGCGTGGAAGGCGACCTGCGAACCTCCGCCACGCAACTGGACCTTCTGAACGCGCAGTTCACCGCCGGCGCCGGCAAAGTGCAGCTTTCCGGAAGCTACGACCACCCTAAAGAGACGTGGCGGCAAGGCCTACTGCGGTTCGAGGTGAACACCGGCGGCATCGACCTGGCCCTGGTGAAGGCGGTGGCGGACCGCGTGCCTGGTATCGAAGGAAAGATCGAGGCGCAGGCGGCCGGCGAGATCACCTTCACCGCCGCGGGATTCCAGCCGGCGATGTTCAACGGGCAGGCCGGCCTGCGCGATTTCGGCGTGAGCGGCGAGCGGCTGGGCAACCTGGCTCTCACGGCCACCACCCACGGCCACGCGCTCGACGCCAAATTGGAGGGGAGCCTGGCCGGTTCGACCGTCACCGGCACGAGCGCCTGGACGCTCGAAGGCGACTACCCGGCGCACGGAAGGATCGACTTCACTCCGCTGCAATTCTCGACTTTGATCGCGCGGCTTCACCCAAAGAAAGGCGGCGAGCCGCTTCCCTTCGAGGGCTTCGCCGCGGGGTCGGTCGAGTTTTCCGGCTCGGCCTCGAACCTGCAGAGCTGGCGGGCCACGGTCAACCTGCCGTCGCTCCAGATCCAGCCGGCGGCGAGGCTGGTCGGCGAGGCGCAAGCGCCCGGATTGACCCTCCGCAACGCCGGCGCTGTGTTGATGGAGGTGGACACCAAAGGCGTCCACGTGCGCCAGGCGCATTTCCAGGCCAAGGACACGGACGTGAACGCCAGCGGCAATCTTACCTTCGGCGTGAGGAGCCCGTGGGACCTCCGCGTCCAGGGCGCCATCAACCTGGCGCTGCTCGAGGACTTCGAGAGCCGCATGTACGCGTCGGGCTCGGTGGGGCTCGACGTTTCGCTGCGCGGCGAGCTGTCGAATCCTGAGGTCTACGGGCGCATCGACCTCAAGAACGCGTCCGTCAGCTTCGTGGATTTCCCCAACGGTTTTGAGAACGCCAACGGCGAGATCCTGCTTTACCGCGACCGCGCCACGATCCAAACGCTGACCGCGCAGAGCGGCGGCGGACGAATCGACGTGAGCGGATTCGTGAGCCTGGCCGACGGGATCGCATTCCACCTGCAGGCGAAGACGACGAACGTGCGGGTGCGCTATCCGCAGGGCATCAGCTCGACGTCGAACGCGTCGGTGACGTTCACCGGCACGCCGGAGAGCAGCCTGCTGGCGGGCAACGCGACGGTGACGCGCGTGGGGCTCAGCCTGCAATCGGACCTGGGCTCGATGCTGGCCAGCAGCGCACAGCCGGTCTCGGCGCCGCTCGAGCCCAGCCGCTTCCGCCAGGGCCTGCGCTTCGACCTGCACATCGTGACCGCGCCGCAGGTGCGCGTCGAGACCAACGTGGCCAAGGAAGTGGAAGTCAACGCCGACCTCCGGCTGCGCGGAGACGACGCCCGCCCCGTGCTGCTGGGCCGGGTGCTGCTCAACCAGGGGCAGGTGAACTTCTTCGGCACGCAATACGCCATCAATTCCGGCCAGATCCTCTTCGTGAACGCGACCAAGATCGAGCCGACCATGAACCTCAGCCTGGAGACGCGGGTGCGCGGCGTGAGCGTCACGCTGCACATCTCCGGGCCGATGGACAAGCTGAACATGAGCTACACCTCCGACCCGCCGCTGCCTTTCGGGGACGTCCTGGCGCTGCTGACCACGGGGCGCGAGCCGGGGCAGCTCTCGGGAACGACGCCGACGGCCTCGGCGCTGGTGGGGCAAAGCTATCAGCAGGGCGGCGCGAGCGCGCTGCTGAGCCAGGCCATCGGCAGCCCGCTCACGGGCCGGCTGCAGCGCTTCTTCGGCGTCAGCCGCCTGAAGATCAACCCGCTGGTCACCGGACTCACCACCAGCAACGCCGCCGCCCAGGTCACGCTCGAGCAGAACATCACCAACAACCTCACCTTCACCTACATTAGCGACCTGTCGCGGGCGCAGGCCCAGACCATCCAGATGGAGTGGGACTTCACGCCCAACTGGAGCGGCCTGGCGGTGAGAGAAGAGAACGGGCTGTTCGGCATCGACTTTCTGTACAAGAAGCAGATCAAGTAGACGGCCCCCGGAGGGCCGTCTACTTGAAGCTGTCAGCTATCACCTAGATTATGCACGCGTCGTGCCTGGGTAACGAGCACCTCCTGAGAGTTCGATAAGCGCAGACCATTTCGGCAAGCCCTTTGGGTTTGGACAGATGCAGGCGGTGCATAGAGTTTTATGCATGGAATCACGTGAGAGC
>DATNLV010000225.1:0-3290 GCA_035602665.1 Bryobacteraceae bacterium
CGCCTGGGCGTGGACACCATCGATCTCTACTACCAGCACCGCGTTGATCCGGACGTGCCCATCGAGGAGACGGTGGGCGCCATGGCAAGCCTGGTGGCCGAGGGCAAGGTGCGCTTCCTGGGGCTTTCCGAGGCGGCGCCCGAGACCATCCGCCGCGCCGCCGCCGTCCACCCCATCGCCGCGCTCCAGACGGAATACTCGCTGTGGAGCCGCGATCCGGAGGACGAAGTCCTGCCCACCTGCCGCCAGCTCGGCATCGCGTTCGTGGCCTATAGCCCGCTCGGCCGCGGCTTCCTGAGCGGCAAAATCAAGAGCCCCGAGGACCTCTGGCCCGACGATTTCCGGCTCACTTCGCCGCGCTTCCAGGGGGACAATTTCCAGCGCAACCTCGACGTGGTCGAGCGCGTGCACGCCATCGCCGCGGCGAAGTCGGTGACCCCGGCGCAGCTCGCGCTCCGTTGGGTGCTGGAACAGGGCCAGGATATCGTGCCGATCCCTGGCACCAAGCGGCGCAGCTGGCTCGAAGAAAACCTCGCCGCCCTCGATATCCCGTGGACGCCCGATGACGCCGCGCGAATCTCGGAGGCCGCCCCCAAGGGCGCTTTTGCCGGCACCCGCTACTCCGCCGCGGCTATGCGCATGGTAGGCCGTTAAGCACCCCCTCCATCCCGGAATTGCCCATTTTGGCCAAAACAGCTAATATGGCTTCAGGGATGGAAACGACACGGTCGCGAACGGCCTCCATTTCGGCGACCGTCGCGAAGAACGAATTCGGCCGCGTCCTTGAAAAGGTGATTCAGGGTGCCACTGTGGTGATCACCAGGCACTCGCTCCCCAAAGCGGTTCTGATCTCCGTGGACGAGTTCAACGCCCTATCGCGCTCCCACCGGGCCGAACTCGACACGCTGAGCGGCGAGTTCGATCTCCTGCTGGCCGGAATGCAGAAGCCGGCGGCGCGTGCCGGCATGAAGGCCGCCTTCGCAGCATCGCCGAAGCGGCTGGGACAGGCAGCCGTGGCGGCTCGCAAGCGTGCACGATAGAGCCCGGCTCTCCCGCGTCTACGTCCTGGCCGGGACCAACGGAGCCGGAAAGAGCAGCGTCGGCGGCGCCGCGATCCGCGCGCAAGGCGCCGCATACTTCAACCCGGACGAGGCGACGAACCGGATCCTGGCCGCCAATCCCGGGATCACACTCGCGGAAGCGAATAGCGCTGCCTGGGGCGAGGGCAAGCGGCTGCTCGAACGCGCCATCGCCGAACGATTGGATTTTGCGTTCGAGACCACGCTAGGTGGCCGCACCATCACGGCGCTGCTCGACGCGGCCCTTTCGGAGGGAATCGAGGTGCGCATCTGGTACGTGGGCCTGCGCAGCGCGGAGCTTCATATCGCAAGGGTGCGGGCGAGAGTCGCCAAGGGCGGCCACGATATTCCGGCGGCGAAGATCCGCGACCGGTACGACCGGAGCCGGGTCAACCTGATTCGGCTTATGCCCAGGCTGACCGAGCTTCGCCTTTACGACAACAGTGACGAAGCCGACCCAGACGCGGGCGCCACTCCAGAGCCAAAGCTCCTCCTCCACATGGTTCGCGGCCGGATTGTGAGCTGGCCCAATCTCAAACGGACACCGGAATGGGCCAAGCCGATCCTTGCCGCTGCCTCCCGGCTGCTACGCTAGAGTCTATGCCCCCCGCCGAAGCTCTGCCCACCATCGTCGTTGTGGGCCGTCCCAACGTCGGGAAATCGACGCTTTTCAACGCCATCATCGGCCAGCGCCGCTCCATCGTCGGCGATGAGCCCGGCATCACCCGCGACCGCATTCACGGCATCGCCGAGCACCACGGCCACCTGTTCGAGCTGATCGACACCGGCGGCATCGTCCGCGGCGACGCCGAGCACATCCCCACCCAGATTCTGAAGCAGGCGCGCCACGTGATCGAGAACGCCTCGCACATCATCTTCGTAGTGGACGGCCGCAGCGAGCTCACCTCCGCCGATCGCGACCTGGGCCAGCTTCTCCGCCAGCTCGGCAAGCCGGTCGCGCTGGCCGTCAATAAGGTGGATACCGCCGCGCGCGAGTCCCTGGCCGCGGATTTCTACACGCTGGGCATCGCCGACCTGTTCCCCGTCTCGGCCGAGCACCGCCTCGGCGTCGATGACCTGCTCGACCACATAACGGCCGGCCTGCCCATGAACGTTCCCGAGGAGACCCCGGAGCCCGAGCGCAAGATCAAGGTCGCCATCATCGGCCGCCCCAACGTCGGCAAATCCACGTTGCTCAATGCGCTGGTGGGCGAGGACCGGGCCATCGTCTCGCCCGTCGCCGGAACCACGCGCGACGCCGTGGACGTGTCGATCGAGCGCGACGGCACGGCCTACGTCTTCGTCGATACCGCCGGCATCCGCCGCAAAGGCAAAACCAAGCTGATGGCCGAGAAGCTCAGCGTGGTGATGGCGCGCCGCCACATCCGCATGGCCAACGTGGTGCTGCTGGTTCTCGACGCCACCGAAGGAGTTAGCGCCGCAGACGCCACCATCGGCGGCTACGCCCACGAGGAAGGCCGCGCCGTCCTGGTCTGCGTCAACAAATGGGACGCTGTCGCGAAGAAGGACAAGCGTACCTTCGAGACCTCCGTGCGCGACACCATGAAGTTCCTCGAATACGCGCCCGTGATCTTCATCTCCGCCCGCACCGGCGCCGGCGTGGACGGCCTCTACGCGGCCATACACCGGGCTTACGATTCCGCTTCCGCGCGCGTGGGGACCGGCGAGCTGAACCGCTTCCTTGAGACGCTCAAAGCCGAACGCGACCCGCGGATTCTCTATATCACGCAGCCCTCGGTGCGCCCGCCGACCTTCGTCCTTTTCACCGACCGCAAGACGCCGCTGCACTTCTCCAAAGAGCGCTACCTGGTGAATCAGATCCGCAAGCGCTTCGGCTTCGAGGCCACGCCCATCGTGCTCAAGCTCAGGCCGCGCAACGAGCGCCGTTAGCGCTTTGCTATCATCTTCTCTCGACATGTTCGAACAGCCATATCAGCTCGGACGCAAGACGGTTCGCGGGCGCTTCCTCATCCCCTCCGGCATTCGATGCACCCACGCCACCACCATCCGGAAATGTTTCGACGAGATTCCCGAGATCGGCGTCATCACCACCAAGAGCATCAGCTTCGAGGGGCGCGCCGGATACCGCGAGCCCATCTACGCCCGCTACGCGCCGGGCTGCTACATCAACGCCGTGGGCCTGGCGAATCCGGGCGCGGAGAAATTCCTGGCCGAGTTCGAAGGCATCCG
>DATNLV010000226.1:0-4241 GCA_035602665.1 Bryobacteraceae bacterium
GCGGGAGTGAACTTCCACGGCGGCGGAACCCGCCAGATTCGCGCCGCGCTGGGCGGGCACCTTCCGGGCGAGACGGTGGCGAAGAAGCCCGCTGCGACCGCGCGTAGCGGCGCGTTCTACACGCCCATCGCCGGCACTCTGGAGGAAGGGTTTGAGCCGCGTCCGATCTTCTACGGCATCATGATCGGCGACCAGTTCGGCGGGACGACGGCGGTGGACACCGAGTTCGACGCGCAGTCCGTGAACGCCACCGCATACGCCGCCATCACGAAGGGTGACCTCCGCGTGGCCATCCTCAACAAGGACGCGAAACAGGACCTGCGCGTGAAGATCGAGCCAGGCCGGCCGCCGAAGCCGGCGCGCGTCTGGAGTCTTTCCGCGCTTTCGCTCGACGCGACGACCGGCGTGACGCTGGCCGGGAAAGAGGTCGGCACCGGCGGCGGTTGGAAGCCGGTCGAAGACGGCCTGCGGCCCGACAAACACGGGATCTTCACGCTCGACGTCCCGCGCGCCAGCGGCGCACTGGTGTTTTTCCTATGAGAGCCCTTCTCCTGCTAGCCCTGGCCGCCGCATTACGCGCGCAGCCGTATCAGCCCAGTTGGGAATCCCTCGACAAGCGCCCGACGCCGGCCTGGTTCACCGACGCGAAGTTCGGCATCTTCATCCACTGGGGCGTCTACTCGGTGCCTGCCTACGCCCCCGTGCTTCCCGGAAAGCTGGCCTACGCCGAGTGGTACTGGAACGCGATGACCGCAGGCAGGGACGACCCGAAAGCGAATCCGATCCAGACCGGGACCTGGGCCTTTCAACAGAAGGTGTACGGCGCCGGCTACCCTTATCAGGACTTCGCGCCGCAGTTCCGTGCTGAATTGTTCGACCCGGACCATTGGGCTGACGTCTTCGTCCGCTCCGGCGCGAAGTATGTCGCGCTGACCTCGAAACACCACGAGGGATTCGCGTTGTGGCCCAGCAAAGAGGCTTCCGCGACGTGGGGCCGCCCGTGGAACGCGATGGACATCGGTCCGCGGCGCGATGTGCTCGGTGACTTGAGCGACGCCGTCCGGCGCAAGGGCCTGCGCATGGGCTACTACTACTCGCTCTACGAGTGGTACAACCCGCTCTGGCTCGCCGACAAGCCCCGCTACATCCGCGAGCACATGTTCCCGCAGTTCAAAGACCTGGTGACGCGCTACCAGCCGGCCATCATTTTCAGCGACGGCGAGTGGGAGCTGACTTCCGCCGAATGGCACAGCCCCGAGCTGCTGGCATGGCTGTTCAACGAGTCCCCGGTGAAGGACGACGTGGTGGTCAACGACCGCTGGGGGAAAGACACGCGGCACAAGCGCGGCAGCTATTGGACCACCGAGTACACGCCCGGCATGAGCGGGTTGGACCATCCCTGGGAAGAGAACCGCGGCATGGGCTTCTCGTTCGGGTACAACCGCGCGGAACGCCTGGAGCACTATCACACGGGCCGCGAGCTGGTCATCATGCTGGTGGATCTGGTGAGCCGCGGCGGCAACCTGCTGCTCGATATCGGGCCCGCCGCCGACGGCACGATCCCCGTGGTGATGGAGGAGCGGCTCCTGCAGATCGGCAGCTGGCTCAAGGTCAACGGCGAGGCGATTTACGGGACGAAGCCCTGGAAGGTCACGCGCCAGTGGAGCACGGGCGAAGCGCCGAAGGTCGAATACAACAAGGAGTGGCAGACCGCTTACGATGTGTCGAAGTTAACCGAAAAGCCCGTCCCCGGAAAAGCCGGCATCGAGGCGTTCTTCACCACGAAGGGCAACGACGTCTTCGCCATTCTGCCGCGCTGGCCCGGCGGCACTTTCCACGTCAAGGATGTCACCGGCGTGAAGTCGGTCATGCTGTTAGGATCGCCGCCGTCGCTCAAGTTCAAGTCGGTGGAAGGTGGTGTCTCGGTCGATCTGCCGGCGCTGCCCGAAGATCTCAGCCAGCAGCCCGCCTGGGTGCTGAAGCTG
Source organism: Bryobacteraceae bacterium (assembly GCA_035602665.1). Classification (GTDB taxonomy): domain Bacteria; phylum Acidobacteriota; class Terriglobia; order Bryobacterales; family Bryobacteraceae; genus DASWZN01. Next base: position 1,986 of record DATNLV010000226.1, read on the forward strand.
AGCCGTCAACCGCAAACACGATAACCAGAACGTAATATATCCGTAACATCCCTGTAACAATCGAACGCTAGTCTTCTAGCGTGCGCGGCGCGTTCTCCGCGGCCGGGATGGTGATGGTCTGCCTGCTGGCAGCCGCGCTGGCGACCCTGCCGGCGGGATTGCTCGAAGCCGCCGGCGATTCGCCCGAACGGCCAGGAAGGACCGAAGCCCTCACATTCCCATGCCCGATAAACTGCTGCTGGTTCTCGTGATCATCGGCGTCGCTCTGTGCTTCGATTTTCTGAACGGATTTCACGACGCTGCCAACTCCGTGGCCACCGTGGTCGCCACGCGCGTCCTGACGCCGTTGCAAGCTGTCATCTGGGCGGCCTTCTTCAACTTCGTCTCCGCGTTCAGCTTCGGAACCGGAGTGGCCAAGACCGTCGGCAAAGGAATGGTGGACCTCAGCGCCGTAACCCCCTACGTCATCCTGTGCGGCCTCGTCGGCGCGGTACTCTGGGACCTCATCACGTGGTGGTTCGGGCTGCCGACCAGTTCCTCGCATGCCTTGTTCGGCGGCTATGCGGGAGCAGCCATCGCGCGGGCATCCACCCTCCACGTGCTGATCTGGAGCGGCTGGATCAAGACCCTGATCTTCATGGCGCTCGCCCCGCTCATCGGCCTCGTGGCCGCGCATATCTTCATGACCGCGGTCTACTGGCTGTTTCAGAACTCGAGCCCAAAGAAGATGGATGTCTACTTCCGCAAGCTTCAGCTCCTCTCCGCCGCTGCCTTCAGCTATGCCCACGGCACCAACGACGCCCAGAAGACCATGGGCATCATCACCGGCGTTCTGGTTGCGACGAAGTACCTGAAGACGTTCGACGTGCCTATCTGGGTGATCCTGTCGGCGCACGCGGCCATCGGACTGGGAACCATGAGCGGCGGCTGGCGCATCGTCCACACCATGGGGTCGCGGATCACGAAGCTGAAGCCGAGGGGTGGATTCTGCGCCGAAACCGCCGCGGCCACCTCGATTCTGCTGGCCACGTTCATGGGAGTCGGCGTATCGACCACGCACGTGATCACCGGCGCCATCGCCGGCGTCGGTTCCATACAGCGCGTCAAGGCGGTCCGCTGGGGCGTCGCCGCCAACATCGCCTGGGCGTGGATCCTCACCATCCCGGCCGCGGCGCTAATGTCCTGGGTGACTTACTCGCTCTTCTTCACTTGGGGCCTGGACCCGAAGTAGGGCTCAGCGGGGAGGCCCAGGCTAGTGCCAGTCGTGATCCCTATGAACCGGCATGCGCCTATAAGCCATTTTAAACTTATACACTCACAGCCTCTTACGCCACGGAGAGGCGAGCCGGTACCGCTGGAGCCGATGGTACTAATAAACGAGACAAACGGCTCTGAAGTGGTGTGACTTAGCATATAATCGATGCTGGCCAGGATGACAAGACGGAGATCCTTGGCCGGACTGTTGGCGTAGAAGGACTCTGTCCTGCAATTCCAAACGCCGGTTGACGGAGCGCTACGATTCTTATGAGAACGCTATGCAGAGTGCTGATCTTGGGTGTGGCCGCTTCCGCTTCGCTGCTGACGGCGGGCATCGTCAATCCTGGATTTGAAACCGGCGATTTGACCGGTTGGAACGCAGGCGGCTCGGTAGCAGTTGGCGCGACCTGCTCCCAGACGGGGTTCGGGCCGTTCGAGGGTTCGCTTCTTGCTTGTTTGGAGGCGGGGGCTGTCGACGCGTCCACGACGGAGGCCGCTCTCGGATTGAGTGCCGGGACGCTGGCGGGCCTCCAGTCGGGTTTGACTTTCGGTTCCTACCTGGGCCAAACGGTCCAGATGGCAGCGGGCGAGACGATCACTGAAATGGCCTACTTCCAGGCCGACGATTATCTCCCATTCAACGACACCGCCTTCTGGTCTTTCGCCGGGCTGAATTCAGACCCCGAGGGGCTGGTTGGGAGCGTTGCCACCGTGGGCGACTTCGGAGCGACCGGGTGGAAACCGTTTTCCTTCACAGCTCCGACAGCGGGCCTGTATATCATAGGTTTCGGCGTGTTCAACCAGACGGACAACGCGTTTAGTTCCTACCTTGGGGTGGACGCCACTCCGGAACCGTGCACGCTGGCTCTCTTCGGTCTGGGGCTCGCGGGTCTCCTCTTCCGCCGGGGCCGGGCACATTAGGAGCGCAGTAGTGACATCGGCCTTGACGAGTGCCGGGCGGCCCAAGGCCGGCGCGGCAATGCTTCCTCAACTCACTCC
>DATNLV010000271.1:0-7742 GCA_035602665.1 Bryobacteraceae bacterium
AGGAGGGACACGGAGCGGGTCTGGAGACCCGCTGCAGGCGTGGACGCCTGCCCCACTGTGCTGAGCCAAAGCCCGAGGGACTCGCCCATGCCGAGCCCTTCGCGGTCGCCCTCGACGATGGCGGTGTTCATCTCGCGGCCGGTCTCCTCGGCCATTCCGAAGCGGCCGTCGGGAAGCACGGCTTCGACGTCTTCGCTGGTGGCTCCGGCGATGGCGATCTCGAAATCGTGGATCGCAGCCGAGCCGTTCATGGCGAAGGCGGTCGCGAATCCGCGCCGCATCAGGTCCGCCAGCACCGGCGCCAGGCCGCACTTGATGACGTGCCCGCCCATGCCCCACAGGATCGGCTTCCCGGCGGCGCGGGCCGCTTCCATGGCTTCGATGACCGCGCGAAAGCCGTCGGCGGCCAGGAGGTGCGGCAGCGAATCGAGCAGCGCCCCCACTCCGCCCTTCTGGTAGGGCTTGGCGAAATGCTCCACCCGCACCTTGCCGCCGCGCTCGCGGATCGGAATCGTCTTCAACCCGGTAAAATCCAACGGCTCGAGGTCGTATTGGCTCACGCTGCGTGTCCGTTTCTGCCGTTCTTCAGCACCTTGGCCAAGGCCTGGCCGGTGTAGCTGCGGCGGCTGCGCACCACCTGCTCGGGCGTGCCGGTCGCCACCACCTGGCCGCCCGCATCGCCGCCGTCCGGACCCAGGTCGATGATCCAGTCCGCGCACTTCACCACGTCGAGCTGATGCTCGATCACTACCACCGTGTTGCCCAGGTCCACCAGCCGCTGCAGCACGTCGAGCAGCTTGCGGATGTCGTCGAAGTGCAGCCCGGTGGTGGGTTCGTCGAGGATGTAGAACGTGCGCCCGGTCTGGCGGCGGCTGAGCTCGCGCGCGAGCTTGATGCGCTGCGCTTCGCCCCCCGAAAGCGTGGTGGAGGACTGGCCCAGGTGGACGTAGCCCAGCCCGACATCCACCAGCGTTTGCAGCTTCGGCTGGATCTGCGGAATGTTTTCGAGAATCACCACCGCTTCCTCGACCGTCGTCTCCAGAAGATCGGCTATCGAATAGCCCTTGTATTTTACCTGGAGCGTCTCGTAGTTGTAACGCCGGCCGCGGCACAAATCGCAGGTGACGTAGACATCGGGCAGGAAGCTCATCTCGATGCGCTTGAGCCCGTCGCCCTCGCAGGCTTCGCAACGGCCGCCCTTGACGTTGAAGCTGAACCGGCCGGGCTTGTAGCCGCGCTCGCGCGACTCGGGCAGCATCGCGAACAAATCGCGGATGGGCGTGAAGACGCCGGTGTAGGTGGCGGGGTTGGAGCGCGGCGTCCGCCCGATGGCCGACTGGTCGATCTCGATGACCTTGTCGATGTGCTCCAGGCCTTCGATGGAGTCGTGGGCGCCCGGTTCCTCGCGCGACTTGTAGATGGCGCGCATCAACGCGCGGTAGACGATGTCGTTCACCACGGTCGATTTCCCGCTGCCCGAAACTCCGGTGATCACGATGAACAGGCCGAGGGGAAACTCGATGTCGATGTTCTTCAGGTTGTGCTCGCGCGCGCCGCGAATCACCAGGCTCTTGCCGTTGGCCCGGCGGCGCTGCGCGGGCGTGGGAATGCTCTTCGCGCCGGAGAGATACTGGCCGGTAAGCGACAAGGGGTTGCCCTCGATTTGGGCGGGCGTGCCCGCGGCCACCAGCACGCCACCCAGGCGGCCCGCTCCCGGTCCCAGGTCGATCACGTAGTCGGCCCGCTCGATGGTTTCGGCGTCGTGCTCCACCACCAGCACCGTGTTGCCCAGGTCGCGCAGCCGCGCCAGCGTGTCGAGCAGGCGGGCGTTGTCGCGCGGGTGCAGCCCGATCGAGGGCTCGTCGAGCACGTAGAGCACGCCGCGCAGCCGCGAGCCGATCTGCGTCGCAAGGCGTATGCGCTGCGCTTCGCCGCCCGAAAGCGTCGCCGCCGAGCGGTCCAGGCTCAAGTAGTCGAGCCCCACCGCGCTCAGGAACTCCAGGCGGTTCCGGATCTCGTGCAGCACGCGGCCGGCCACCTGCATCTCGCGCTCGGTGAACTCCCAGCCTTTCAGCTTTGGAATCGCGCGGGCCACGGGCAGCGCCGTGAACGCCGCCACGGAGATGCCCTTCACCAGCACGGCCAGGCTCGCGGGCTTCAACCGCCGTCCCTTGCAGTCCGGGCACTGGCTGGGCGACATGTAGTCCATCAGCCACTCGCGGTACATGTCGGTGGCGTCTTCGAACTTGTCCTCGAGGAGCTTGAGAATGCCGGGGAAGCCGGCGCCGCCGAGCATGAGGAAATCCTGCGTCTTGGCAGCGAGACTGTCGAACGGTTTCGCCAGGCTGATCTTCTGGCGCTTGGCCGCCTCCGTGGCTGCGCGCGCGATGGTCTCCGAAGATGCCGCCGGGACCAGGCCGCCGTCAAACAGCGGCTTCGAGGAATCGGCCAGGATCTTGCCCGGGTCGAACATCCACTTGTTGCCGAGGCCGGAGCAGGTCTCGCAGGCGCCGTAAGGGCTGTTGAACGAAAACGACCGCGGCTCGATGGCCGGCACGCTGGTGTCGCAGTCCGGGCAAGCCAGCTTCTGCGAGTACAGATGCTCGTCCCCGTTCACCACGGCGACCGTCACCAGTCCGGAAGCGAGCTTGGTGGCGGTTTCGATGGAAGCTTCCAGGCGCTTCTCGATGCCCGGCTTGACCAGCAGCCGGTCGACGACTACCTCTATGGTGTGGTTGCGCCTGCGGTCGAGCACCACCGGCTCGTCGATCGAGCGCAGAACGCCGTCGATGCGGGCGCGCAGAAAGCCCTGGCGGGCCAGCTTCTCGAGGTCCTTGCGGTATTCCCCCTTGCGGCCGCGCACGATGGGCGCCAGGATCATGACCCGCTCGTCCTGCCTGAGGCTGGCGATCTGCTGGAGGATGCGCTCGGTGGATTGCTGCGAGATCTCGTGGCCGCAGCTGGGGCAATGCGGCACGCCGATGGAGGCGTAGAGGACGCGCAGGTAGTCGTAGATTTCGGTGATCGTGCCCACGGTCGAGCGCGGGCTGCGGCTGGTGGTCTTCTGCTCGATCGAGATGGCCGGGCTCAGGCCGTCGATGGAATCGACTTCGGGGCGCTCCATCTGGTCGAGGAACTGGCGCGCGTAAGGCGAAAGCGTTTCCACATAGCGGCGCTGGCCCTCCGCGTAGATGGTGTCGAAAGCCAGCGATGACTTGCCGGAGCCACTCAGGCCGGTAACCACCGTGAAGGTGTTGCGCGGAATCTCGACGTCGAGATTCTTCAGGTTGTGTTGCCGCGCTCCGTGTACAGTGATACGGTCCAGCATGGTGGGGGTAGGCAATACTCCGCCGATTCTCCATTGTCCCCCGAGGCGGGAGCCTCGCGCCAGCGGCCCCCGGCGGCTAGTTGCGGGGTTTAGCCGGCCGGGAGGACCAACAGGCCAAAACTACGGTACCTGGAAGCGGTCGGAGCCATGAAACGAACTTACTACACCAAAAGTAATGTGAAGTACCAGGACCGTAATCAGCCCAAAAAGGAGCCGAATATATTGACTAACACCCACAAAACCGAATAGGTTAGAGAGGTCCCCGTGGTAGAGCAACGAAGAACAAAACGGTTCGACGTCAAGCTGCCGGTGAAGCTCCTCCGGAATGGCCTTCGCTCTATCGTCGGCGCCGGCGAGACGAAGAACCTCAGTTCGGGCGGGGTGCTGTTCGCTTCGGACCTGAAACTGGACATCGGCGAGCCGATTGAGTACACGATCTCGCTCAACGCCTCCGGTGACCTCGACCTGCACTGCCTGGGCAAGGTGACGCGGCTGGACACGGCGGCGCGCAACGGCATCGAGCCGGACAAGCCCTTCGAGGTTGCGGCCACGGTGGAGCGATACGAGTTCGTCCGCGTGCGGTCGTAGGGGCCGCGTTCCCGCCGTCCGGTTCCGAACCGCTACCATGGTTGCTAGCTCATGAAAGCCCGTTTCATCACGGCGCTAGCCTGCTACGGGGTGCTGGCGCTTCTGGCAGCCTTTACTCTCGAAGGCGTGTTCCGCATCGCCGTGTGGATTCTGCTGGCCGGGCTGGCGGTGAAGACCTGGATCGCCCAGGCGCAGCGGGACTGAGCGCGTCCGCCACATCCGTCCCGCCGCGTTCTCTCCGTCGCGTTTTCCCACCGTGTTCCTCGCCGCGTTTCAGAATGGAACGCGAATCCCGTTTTGGGTTCCATTTCTGTCTTTTTGAGGGCGCTCGAAACGTCATCGCAGCACTTTCGTACTAAGGTGTTCGCTCCGTAAGTGCTTGCCCTCTCAGTCAGGTAAGTCCCCATCGCGAACTCGGTGACACATCCCTCTCCGGGTTGGTTGCGGGGTTGCATCCCATAAGGGCATGACCAAGCAAGCGAACTCGAAGGAACGGACGAAGGCGGAGAGGGACGAGCGGGACCGCATCATCATGGACCACCTGCCGTTGGTGAAGGCGATCGCGGTCCGGGTGCACGAGAACCTGCCGGTCCACGTCGATCTGGACGACCTGATCCATGCCGGCATTCTGGGTCTGTTCGACGCGGTCGACAAGTTCCAGCCTTCCAAGCAGGTGGTGTTCTCGAGCTACGCGAAGCACCGCATCAAGGGGGCCATCCTGGACAGCCTGCGGCAGTTGGACTGGGCGTCGCGGGATCTGCGGCGGCGGCACAAGCAGGTCGAGGAGGCAACTCGCGAGTTGGCGGCGACGTTGCAGCGTAATCCGACCGAGGCGGAGCTTGCCGGCAGGATGGGAGTCGAGGTGGAGCGGTGGCGGCAGATGATGGCGGAGATGCAGTGTGCCGGCCTGATCTCGATCTCGACGCGCCGTCAAGACCAGGACGATCTGCCCGCGCCCGACTATCCTGCCAAGCCGGAGACGCACCCCGACTCGATTTGCGCTCACGGCCAGCTCCACGACGCGCTGTGGAAAGCCATGAAGACTCTGCCGGATCGCTACCGGAAAGTGGTGGTGCTGTACTACACCAAGGAAATGACGATGCGTGAAATCGGCGGCATCCTGGGCATCAACGAAAGCCGGGTCTCGCAGATCCACAAATCCGCTCTCGAGAAGATGGCCACCGCGCTGCACTCGGTGGGCATCGAATCGGTCGGGGCCTTCTAAAGCACTCCAAAAATAGGGAAGGCGGGAGGTTCGACAGCTGGCGAGCGGCCTCCTTCGGACGAGCGCTTTTCGCGCCAGCGTCCTTGAGACCAGCGGCCGGCTTGAGAGCACCGGCCAGCGCCCTTCGCACAATCGGCGACCGTCCTTCAGACGAGCGTCCTTCGGACAAGCGTCCTTCGGACAAACCTCCCACCTTCTCCTACGCGAGGCTAGGAATCTGGATGATCTTCTTCTGGATCGCGTACTGAACCAGTTGCGCCTTGTTGTGGATATCGAGCTTGCGCATTAGGTTGAACTTGTGCGCTTCCACGGTCTTGACGCTGAGGTTCAGCGAGCAGGCGATCTCCTTGACGGACTGGCCCTCGGCCAGCATTTTGAGGACTTCTTTCTCGCGCGCCGTCAGCGTGGCGAAGCGCGGCATGCGGGCGGAAGACTTGACCCGCGAGCGGAAGTCGTCGACCAGTTGCGAGAGCATCCTGGGACTGAGGTAGCTGCCGCCCCGATTCACGTCGCGGATGGCCGCCAGCAGTTGCGCGGCCGGGCAGTCCTTCAGCACATAGCCATTCCCGCCGACCTCCATGCCCTCCACCAGGTAATCCTCGTCGTCGTACATGGTGAGGAAGAGCACCTTTGTGTCGGGCCGGTCCCGCCGGATATTGCGCGTGGCTTCGAAACTGCTGAACCCGGGCATTCCGATGTCCATCAGGACCACATCGGGGCGCAATTCGGACGTCTTCTCCATCGCGTCTCCGGCGTTCGACACTTCGGCGACCACTTCCAGATCGGTTTCAGAGGAAAGCAGGTTCCTGATCCCTTGCCGGAACAGCGTGTGATCGTCCGCTAGTAGCACTTTGATCTTTGGCATAAGCCCTCGACTTTCATGCGCACCGCCCGGCCCCACGGCTCGGGCTGGAAGATTTGGCAGCGGTCCGTTGGAGCGCGGGAATGGGGATAGAGGCCGAAACCCGGGTGCCCCGGCCCGGCGCGCTCGAGATGTCGAACCTGCCGCCTGCCAGCGCGACCCTCTCCCGCATGCCCGCCAGGCCATAGGAATCCGGCTTGGCGAAGGCCTCTCGCACCCGGAAACCGACGCCATCATCCTGAATTCGCATGCTCAGACTTCCATCGGCGGCGGAGACGAAAACGTTTAGGCGAGAGGCGGATGAATGCCGCGCCACGTTGTTGCAGCACTCCTGAACCAGCCGGTAGGCGAGGATCGCGGTCTTCTCCGGCAGAGCCTTCAGCCCCGCGACCTCCAGCCGGGTGGAGACGCGGTGTGCCTGATGCAGCCGGATCAGCAACTGGCGCACCGCGGCCTCAAGGCCGAGTTGCTCCAGCACAGCCGGGCTGAGGTCGGAAAGCACTCGCCGGATCTCGAGCACCGTGCGGCCGATGGCCTCGCGCGCGTCGGCCAGCCGGGGCACGATGGCCGGCGGCGTGTCCTCCTCGCGCTCGATCAACTCGAGCTGCAGTCGCACATAGGGGAGCAGTTGGGCTGCTTCGTCGTGCAATTCCCTGCTGATGCGCCGCCGCTCCCGCTCCTCCACCTGAAGCATGCGCTCGGCCAGTTCGCGTATCTCCCGTTCGCGAGCGGCCAACTGGCTCGAAAGGCGCAGCTTCTCCGCCGCCATCACACACCGGCTGGCGGCCCCGGAGAGCAGCCGCAGTTCCCGAGGGAGCCAGTGGTAATCCTTGCGGAAGGCGAACTGCATCGCACCGCCGCTCCCCAGCGGGACCGACCACGCCGAGACATACTGCCCCGCCCAGGCGCGATCGAGCAATCTCCGCGCGCCGCCATTTCCGGCCCGCATCAGCCGGGGCGTGGCCAGGCTCTTCCAGGCGAGGCCCGCCGGCAGCGGATCCGGGACGCGGCAGGCGACCGTGGCCCGCCGGCTGGAATCGAACAGGACCCCGCAGGTAGCGTCGGCGCCGCAGAAGCGCGCCAGGATGTCCAGGTAGGCTTCCAGCAGTTCGCCCTCGTCCGAAGCCCGCAACTCGGCATCGTGCAGCTCGAAGAATGCCTCGGTCTCCGCTTCCCGAACCTGATAGAAGGCATTGTTGAGCGTGAGGACCACGCAGAAGTCCAACTGCCGGGCCACCCAGCGCAAATCCTGCCGTTCGGGCTCCGCAATGGCTCGCGAGTGCCGCGTCAGAAGGCGATCGTAAGCGGAGAGCGCTTCAAGAACCGAGGCCGGCGTTACGTCCAGTTTGGCCAGCCGCCGCCCGTTGTATTCCACCTGTTCGAAGAAATCGGCCAGCGTCTTCTTCTGCGCGAGCAGGCGGACCGCGGCTCCACAGGTGATCGCGGCCAGCGCCTTGGCCTGCCGGGCGTCGAAGCGGCGGCGTTCGAGCCAGCTTAGAAACGCCCCATCCAGGGCGCCCGATTCCCCTTTCAGGAGCCGGGCCAGGCTGCGAACCCGGTGCCGAAACTCCGTGTTCAGCAGGTCCGCGGCCTGTGCCAGCGGCGGAGGCAATGTGGGAGAAGGCACCGCTTTACTTATCGGGTGTTTGAGGGGGAGGCTTTAACTTGAGTGGCTCGTTGCTCGTTGCTCGTTGCCCGTTGATCCACTGCGGCATGCGTGGGCTTCGCCTTGCAACGAA
>DATNLV010000284.1:0-2905 GCA_035602665.1 Bryobacteraceae bacterium
GGACTGGCTCGAATTTCGCCGCTTCTGCGAAATTCGTGCCTGTCCCACCATCGGTCTTCTGTCCGTTATACCGCTCGAAATGTGCGACGCACTACACTGGAATCGAGTGGATCAACGGAGGTTGGATGCGGATTCTGCTTCTTGTGGGAGTTACCTGCCTGGCTGTGGCCGCGCAAGCTCCCGTCGCGCGGATCACGAATGCTACGCGCCCCTCCGCCCCCGATTTTCAGATCGGCGATCGCTTCGAGATCGTCGTTACCGGCACGGCCGGCCAGCCCGTCAGCGTCAGAACAACGCTGAACGGAAGAACGGACTGGGGGCCGGTCATCGGTCGCATCGATAGCAACGGGCGATGGTCCACTAGCGGCCAGTTCGAGAAGAGCGACTTCGGCGATTGGAGCGAGGTTTGGACCGTCGGCGGCAGGGCCGCGGCTTCGGTCCTTCATTTCTCAGTCGATCCGCCGTGTCTCGAAAGCGGGCAGCGGGGCATGATGGCCATGAGCCGCATAAGGGCCGTGACCTGCGACACCGCGGGAGGAACCCGGACGTTCGCAACCGCATCCGACACGGAGCCTTTCCGGACGCCGGATGGCAGAGTCATCCCCGGGCGCTTGCGGTCGGGCAGGACGGCGGAGCAGTTCCAAATGGAGTTCATGGAGTCTCTCATCCTGGCTCCGGCAGGCAACGCCAAAATACTTCGAAAGGGCCAGCTTGGCGCCCGGGCCGCGGCTCTGATCCAAAACCTGATCGGCGAAAACGCGTTGACCGGCGACGAGGTGCGCAACGTGCTCTCGATCATCCATGCCGCGTGCGAAAGGCCGGACCGCATCGCACAGGCGGAGAAGGACCCCTCAGCGACCCTTCTCTTGCTGCGAAGGTTGGCGGATGCGACCGAGCAGGAGAGCCTGAAACAGGACATCGCGAAGACCGTGGCCTTCGTCCAGGCCCAATAGCGGCGCCGGACCGCCGTGAGCGGTCCCGTCCCCGAAATTCGTTTACCGCTTGCTGTTCGGAACCGAGCCACGACCGCGAGGGAGCGGTCTAAAGGGACTTCAGAGACATCACGCTAGCGGTCCAGAAAGTGCACTTCCGAAAGATCGCGTAGCCGCGCCGCGGCCGTCTCCGGCGTGATGTCCCGCTGCGGCTCGGCCAGCATTTCAAAACCAACCATGAACTTGCGCACCGTAGCCGACCGGAGCAGGGGCGGGTAGTAGTGCGCGTGCATGTGCCACAGGCCGTTGTCGGCGCCGGCCGGGCGTTGGTGGAAGCCCATCGTGTAAGGGAACGAGGCGCTGAACAGATTGTCGTAGCGCGCGCCAATGCGCCTCAGGATTTCGGCCAGGGCATCCCGTTCCGCATCCGTCAGGACGTCGAGCGCGGTCGCGTGGCGCTTCGAAATCAGAATCGTCTCGAACGGCCACACCGCCCAGAAGGGAACCAGGATCGTGAAAAACTCGTTCTCGCAAACGATGCGCTCGCCCAGTTTCCGCTCCAGAGCCAGGTAGTCGCAGAGCATGCAGGAATGGTGCGCCGCGGCGTAGTCGCCTAGCGCGCTCTGCTCCTTGGCGGGTTCGTTGGGCAGCGTCTCCGCGGCCCAGATCTGGCAGTGCGGGTGCGGATTGCTGCACCCCATCATCTCGCCGCGGTTCTCGAAGATCTGTACGTAGTTGATGAACGGCAGGGCGAGCAGTTCCTGAAACTGTGCGGCCCAGGTGTCCACCACGGGCCGGATCTGCGCGGGTGTCATGCGCGCCAGCGTCAGGCTGTGGTTCGCCGAAAAGCACACCACGCGGGAGCAGCCGCGCTCGCCGTGAGCAACCAGCAGGCCGCCCTCATCGAGCCTGCCCTCGGGGATATCCGGCAGCAGCGCGGCGAAATCGTTCTCGAAAACGAAGGTGCTGGTGTACGGTGGATTCCGCAGGCCGCCGGCGCGTAGGTTGCCCGGGCAAAGGTAGCACGACGGATCGTAGGAAACTCCGGCCGCCGCCACCACCGCCTCGGTCTGTCCCTGCCAGGGCCGCTTGGCGCGATGCGGCGATACCAGCACCCACTCGCGCGTGAGAGGGTTGAACCGGCGGTGCGGATGTTCCTTCAGATCGATCATGCCGAGAGCCTGCTGGTGGGGCAGGCGTCCACGCCTGCAGCGGGTCTCCAGACCCGCCCTGCCTGGCCTCTACCACCGCGTGTCTTCATACAGAGTAGCCATGCGGGTGGCGCTGATGCCATTCCCACGCGGAGGCGATGATGGTCTCGAGGCTGCCGTACCGGGGCCGCCAGCCCAGCTCGCGCTGAATCCTGGCGGAACTGGCCACCAGAATCGCCGGATCGCCGGGCCGCCGCTCGATCTCGACCGCCGGAATGGGATGGCCCGTGACCCGCCGCGCCACCTCGATCACCTCGCGGATGCTGAACCCCGTGCCGTTGCCGAGATTGTAGGCGAGCCGCTCGCGCGACGCCAGCGCGTCGAGCGCGGCCATGTGCGCGGAGGCCAGATCGAGAATGTGAATGTAGTCGCGGACGCAGGTGCCATCCGGCGTCGGGTAGTCCGTGCCGAAGATGGAAACCCGTTCCGCCTGCCCCAGCGCTACCTCGAGAACGCGCGGGATCAGGTGCGATTCGGGCTGATGGTTCTCGCCCCGCTCCCCGGCCGCGCCCGCCGCATTGAAGTAGCGGAGGCAGGCATAGCGCAGGCCGTGGCACTGGTGGAACCAGGCCAGCATCCTCTCCACCAGCAGCTTCGACTCGCCGTAGGCGTTGGTCGGCGCCAGCGCGTCGTCCTCCTCGATCGGGACCCGCACCGGATTGCCATAGAGCGCGGCGGTGGAAGAAAAAACCAGCCGGCTCACTCCGTGGCTCAGCATCGCCTCGAGCAGGTTGAGCGTGTTCGCGGTGTTGTTGCGGAAGT
>DATNLV010000335.1:0-2119 GCA_035602665.1 Bryobacteraceae bacterium
ATCGTTCCCTATGCCGATGCCGGACCATTGTCAGCCAAGGACCTGCAAGGGCTTCCCGCACGGCATGCCGACCACCCAGGCCGAAACGATCAACGCTGACCTGCTGGCCTTCGTGCAGTCCTGACTGACTCGGCAGCTGGGCGTCGGCTGTGGCTCTGCACCTAGCTCCGCTTGGCGGTTGAAGGGTTCACAGACGAGTCAAGTTCAGGCCGCGATAGCGGCCTGTTTGATTTGGGTGCAGCTAGTGTAGAGGGACGGTAACCCTGCGAGTTCATTGAGGATGCGCGGCTGGGGTATGGCGAGCGGCGGTACTTTCGCGAGGGTTACGGTCTGGCTGGGGTGGTAGGCCGGAGGAGAAGCTGGTCGGGCGCCGAAGTTGGCGTTGACATAATCCAACGTCGACCCTGGAAGGTGGGCCTCGTGACCGCCAACTCCGACACCCGTTGCGAGGTAGTTTCTGCGCCGGCTGATGAACTCGTGCAAGGCCAGGGCGGTGGTGATGCGGCTGGGACGGATCCCGCGGCGGAGGCCCGTGGTGACGGGGATCCGTTCGCCCGCTCGCGCGAGAGTTTTGAGCAGATCGTCGGCTGGCTGTCGGCGCCGGAGACGGCCGGGCGTGAGCACGGGGATCTGGAGGCTCGTCTTGATAGCTCCGGGCGGGAGTTGTTGTGCCGTCTTTTGCAGGACCATTTGGACCTCCGCGCGTTGTGCGAGCAGCGTCTGGACGGGGTTTGTGACGAGCATGGCGTGGAGCGCCGCGCGGTCGAGACGGGTCATGAGCGTCCGCTGGACAGCGTGTTTGGGCAGGTGAGCGTCGAGCGGTTGGCGTACCGCGCGCGTGGGCAGGAGAACCGGTATGTCGCTGACGGGATCTTGAATTTGCCCGTCGAGCATGCCTCGCACGGGGTCAGGCGCCTGGCGGCGCTGGAAGCCGCCGCCGGCTCCTTTGACCACGCGACCAGCCAGGTGCGCGAGCGCACAGGGCTGACGTTAGCCAAACGGCGAGTCGAGCAACTCGTCGTGCGCGCGGTGGTGGACTTCGAGAGCTTCTACGCAGAGCGATCGGCCGAGGAACAGGAGTCCGGTGAGCGTGACGTGCTGGTCCTCTCCGCGGACGGCAAGGGGATCGTGATGCGCTCCGAAGCGCTACGGGAGGCGACCGCGAAGGCCGCGCAGCGCGCGTCCCCGAGGCTCAAGACCCGCCTATCCAAGGGCGAGAAGGCCAACCGTAAGCGGCTCGCGGAGGTTGGCGCCGTCTACGAGCTCACCCCGGCGCCGCGCAGTGCGGCTGAGGTGCTCGCCCCCACCGCGCAGAAGACGGTGGCGGCGCCGAAGGCCAAGCACAAGTGGCTGACCGCCTCCGTCATCGACGATGCCGCCTCGGTCATCGCTGAGATCTTCGATGAGGCCGAGCGTCGCGACCCGGAGCACAAACGCACATGGATCGCGCTCGTGGACGGCAACAACCACCAGATCGACCGGATCAAAGCCGAAGCCAAAACGCGCAAGATCAAGGTCACGATCATCGTCGACTTCGTGCACGTCCTGGAGTACGTCTGGTCCGGCGCCTGGAGCTTCTTCCCCGAAGGCGACCCCGCCGCCGAGAAATGGGTCCAAGACAAAGCGCTCGCCGTGCTGGCCGGCGACGCCGGCCAGGTCGCCGCCGCGATCCGCCGCAAAGCCACCCTTCTGAACCTTCCTGATGAGAAGCGCGCCAAAGCCGACCGCACCGCCGACTACTTGCTCAACAAACGCCCCTACCTCGACTACCGCACCGCGCTCAAGAAAGGCTGGCCGATCGCCACAGGTGTGATCGAGGGCGCGTGTAGGCACCTCGTAAAAGACCGGATGGACATCACCGGCGCCCGCTGGGGGCTCCAAGGTGCCGAAGCGATCCTCAAACTCCGCGCCCTCATCAGCAACGGCGACTTCGACAGCTACTGGGACTATCACATCGCCCACGAACGACACCGCAGCCACGACCTACGCTATCTCAACAGCGTGATCCCCCGCGAGACATAACGTCCCTCCAGAGTAGCTGCACCCAAATGAAACACCGGGGGTCGGGCATCCCGTTGCCGCGTGCAGCGCGAACACCTTGCTGCTGGCGATCGCCTCG
>DATNLV010000355.1:0-6241 GCA_035602665.1 Bryobacteraceae bacterium
TGGGGGCGCCGGGACTCACAGCACCTGCGAACGGCGCTGTCGGCGTCTCCTGGACACCGACCCTGAGCTGGACCGCAGCGAGCGGGGCGACCTCATACGACGTGAGGTTCGGCACTTCTTCGCCGCCGCCGCTCGCGACAAACGTCACGACGACGAGTTACTTGCCGGGCACGCTGACCCCGGGCACGACTTACTACTGGCAGGTGACGGCGAAGAACGGCGGCGGAGTAGTTCCGTCCGCTACCTGGTCGTTCACGACGCAGCTCGCGCCCCCGACGGTCGTCGCTCCAGAGAACGGAGCGATGGGTGTCTCACTGGCTCCTACTCTAAGCTGGAGCGGATCGATTGGCGCGGCAACTTACGACGTGTATCTGGGAACGTCGCCGTCGCCTCCGCTGGTGGCGAGCACAACGGAGACGAACTACGCTGCAGGTTCACTCGCGAGCGGTGTCCTGTACTACTGGCGGGTGGTGGCGAACGGCAGCGGCTCGAGCACGTCGGTCACGTGGTCGTTCACGACACAGGTTGGAGCGCCGTCGCTGGTTTCTCCGGCCAACGGCGCCATCGGTGTGTCTCTCGCGCCGACGCTCACCTGGAACGCCGCGACGGGCGCATCCTCTTATGATGTGTACTTCGGAACCGAGGCCGCGCCGCCGCTTGTGACCAACACCACGGGCACCAGTTACACGCCCACGGTGCTGAACGCCGGCGCGCTGTATTTCTGGCGAGTGGTGGCCAGGGACAGCGGGAGCGCGAGCTCCTCGGCCACCTGGTCCTTCACGACGGCGGGGACAACGCCGGCGGTTACGGCTCTGCGATACATCCCGGTCACGCCTTGCCGCATTGCGGACACGCGTGGCGCGGCAGGTCCGTTCGGAGGGCCGTCGATGGGCGCGGCCGAGTTGCTGGCCATCGCGATTCCGCAGAGTGGCTGCGGCATTCCGGCCACGGCGCAGGCTTACTCGCTGAACGTGACGGTGGTGCCGCGGGGCCGGCTCTCGTATCTGACGCTATGGCCGTCGGGGGAGGCTCGGCCTCTTGTCTCTACCCTGAATTCCTTCGAGGGCATCGTGGTGGCGAATGCGGCCATCGTACCGGCGGGGGCGGGCGGAGGAGTGAATGTCTTCGTCACGGATCCGACCGATGTGATTGTGGACATCGACGGCTACTTCGATTCCACGAGCGGAGCCAACGCGTATTCGTTCTATCCGGCCACGCCGTGCCGCATCGCCGACACGCGCGGTCCGGTGGGAGCGTTTGGCGGGCCGTCGATGGGGGCCCACGCGACGCGGGACTGCGCCCTTCCATCCAGCGCCTGCGGGCTTCCGGCGGCGGCGAAGGCGTATTCGCTCAATGTGACGGTGGTGCCGGATGCGAGCGTGGATTATCTCGGCTATCTGACGATGTGGCCGGCGGGGCAGGGGCAGCCGCCGGTTTCGACGCTGAATTCCTGGACCGGGAAAGTGGTGGCGAACGCGGCGCTGGTGCCGGCGGGGACCAATGGCGCGATCTCGGTGTTTGTGACCGATCCGACGGATGTGATCCTGGACACCAATGGTTACTTCGCGGCGCCGGGCGGCGCAGGGGCGCTGTCGTTCTATCCGGTGACGCCTTGCCGGGTGGTGGACACGCGGGGATCGAACGGCGCTTTCGGCGGCCCGATTTTGGCGGCGCAAACGGCGCGCTCGTTCCCGATTCCGGCCAGCGGATGCGGCATTCCGGCGACGGCGGCGGCGTATTCGATGAACGTGACGGTGGTGCCTAGTGGGTTGCTGTCGTTCCTGACGACGTGGCCGACGGGCGAGGGGCAGCCGTTCGTTTCGACGTTGAACTCGTTCGATGGGAGCGTGGTGGCGAACGCGGCGATTGTGCCGGCGGGCACGGGCGGGGCGGTGAGCGTGTTCGTGACGAACCAGACGCACCTCATCCTGGATATGAATGGGTACTTCGCTCCGTAGGGTGGGGCGGGTCTGGAGACCCGCTGCAGGCGTGGACGCCTGCCCCACACAAAGCGAGTCGTTATACTGGAACGTACATGGTTAGAGTCCGCTTCGCGCCCTCCCCGACAGGGTTCCTACATATCGGCAGCGCGCGCACCTTCATCTTCAATTGGCTGTACGCCCGGCATCAGGGCGGGACGATGATCTTGCGCATTGACGACACCGACGTCGGGCGGAACACCGAGCAATCGGAGACCTCGATTTTCGAGGGGCTCAAATGGCTGGAGCTCGGCTGGGACGAAGAATACCGGCAGTCGGAGCGGCTCGACCTGCACCGGCGGGTGGCCGAGGGGATCCTGGCGAAGGGCCTCGCCTACCGCGATTTCACTGCGGCGGCGGCGGAGGAGGAACGCACGCGCGAGAGCGGCGCGTGGCTGTTCAACGCGGACATGCGCGAGATGAGCCGCGACGAGAGCGACAGGCGGGCCGCGGCGGGCGAGCCCTTCGTGATCCGTTATCGCGTGCCGCGCGACAGCGTGCGCGAGATACGGTTCCGCGACGCGGTCTACGGCGAGCAGTCGAAAGCGACCGCCGATATAGAGGACTTCGCTCTGATGCGCTCGAACGGGCTGCCGACGTATCACATGGCTTCGTGCGCGGACGACATCGACCTGCGGATCAGCCACGTCGTGCGGGGGCAGGACCACCTGACCAACACTTTCAAGCACGTACTCATCTTCGAGGCGGCGGGCGCGGCGGCGCCGGAGTTTGCGCACCTGCCGCTGCTGGTGGCGCCGGACGGGGCGAAGCTTTCGAAGCGCAAGCACGGGCCGGTGGTGAGCGTGACCACGTATCGCGACGCGGGCTTCCTGCCGCACGCTTTCGTCAACTTTCTGTGCCTGCTCGGCTGGTCTCCCAAGGATGATCGCGAGAAGATGACGCGCGAGGAACTGGTGGAGGTGTTCTCCTTCGAAGGTATCAACCGCGCCAACGCCGTGGTGAACTTTCGCGAGGACGACCCGTTCGATCCCAAGGCGGTGTGGTTGAACGCGCAGCACCTGATGACGCTATCGGCGGAAGAACTGGCCGACCGGCTGACGCCGTTCCTGGCGGCCGCGGGTTTCGCTCCCGCGCGCAGCAAGGTGCTGCAGGTGGTCCCGCTGATTCAAGAGCGCATGAAGTTGCTGCGCGATGGGCCCGCTGTAGCCGATTTCTTTTTTGCGACGGAGCTGGCGCCTTACGACAGCGCCGAACTCATTCCACAGAAGGGCGATGCCGCTCTCGCGCTCAAAGTGCTGCGGCGCGCGCGCGAGGTTTTGGCCGGGGCCGAGTTCACACATGAGGGTTTGGAAACCGCGCTGCGGGCCGCGGCGCAGGAGACGGGAGTGAAGGCCGGCCAGATGTTCCAACCGATTCGCGTAGCGGTGTGCGGGCGCAAGGTTGCGCCGCCGCTGTTTGAGACGCTGCAAGTTCTGGGCCGCGACGTATCCCTGAAACGTATTGACCAAGCTATCGAGAAGCTGCAATGACAGACTCTAATCCCAAGCCGCCGGTGGAAGCCGCGGCGCCATCCCACTTTATCCGTGAAATTATTCTTCACGACCTAGAAACCAATAAGTTCGGGGGCCGCGTTCACACGCGGTTTCCGCCTGAGCCGAACGGGTATCTGCATATCGGCCACGCCAAGTCCATCTGCCTGAACTTTGGGCTGGCGGCCGAGTTCGGCGGCCAGACCAACCTGCGGTTCGACGACACGAATCCGTGCAAGGAAGAGACCGAGTACGTCGAGTCGATCATCACCGATGTGCGGTGGCTGGGGTTCGACTGGGAGGACCGCCTCTTCTACGCGTCCGACTATTTCGATCAGCTTTACGAGTGGGCCGTTCAGATGATCAAGGCCGGCAAGGCGTATGTGTGCGACCTGACGGCGGAGCAGGTTCGCGAGTACCGCGGATCGCTGACTGAGCCGGGGAAGAACAGCCCTTATCGGGATCGGCCGGTTGAAGAGAACATGGACCTGTTCGAGCGGATGCGGGCGGGCGAGTTTCCGGACGGCGCGCGGACGCTGCGGGCGAAGGTCGACATGGCGTCGCCCAATCTGAACATGCGGGACCCGGTTATGTACCGGATCCTCCACGCCGAACACCACCGCTCGGGTGATAAATGGTGCATCTACCCGATGTACGATTACACGCACGGCGAATCGGACTCGATCGAGAAGATCACGCACTCGATCTGCACGCTGGAGTTTGAAGACCATCGGCCGCTTTACGACTGGTATGTGGAGCAACTGGGCATTTACCATCCGCAGCAGATCGAGTTCGACCGGCTCAACCTCACTTATACGGTGTTGAGTAAGCGCAAGCTGCTCACGCTGGTGCAGAAGGGATACGTGAGCGGATGGAACGATCCGCGCATGCCGACGATTTCCGGAATCCGGCGGCGGGGATACACGCCGGAAGCGATTCGTAACTTCTGCGGGCGGGTGGGCGTGTCGAAGACCAATGGCTCGACCGAGCTATCGCTGCTCGAATACTATGTGCGCGAGGACCTTAATAAGAGGGCGCCGCGCGTGATGGGCGTGCTGCGGCCGTTACGGTTGGTTATCGATAACTATCCGGACAATACGGTCGAGCACATGGACGCGGTCAACAATCCCGAGGACGCCTCGGCGGGGACGCGCAAGGTTCCGTTCTCGAAGGTGGTCTACATTGAGCAGGACGATTTCCGCGAGGATCCGCCCAAGCAGTATTTCCGGCTGGCGCCGGGGCGTGAGGTGCGGCTGCGGTACGCGTACCTGGTGACATGCACAGGCGTGGTGAAGAACGACGAGGGCGAGGTGGTGGAGATACACTGCACCTACGATCCAGCGACCAGGGGCGGCAATACGCCGGACGGACGGAAGGTGAAATCGACCATCCACTGGGTCTCGGCGGAGCACGCCGTGGATGCCGAGGTACGGCTCTACGAAGTGCTGTTCACGGTTCCCAACCCGGGCGGCGAAACGGAAGAAGGCACGGAGTGGACGGACTACCTGAATCCGAAATCGCTTGAAGTGGTGCGGGGGGCGAAGCTCGAGCCCAGCCTGGCGGGGGCCGAGGCGGGGAGCCGGTACCAGTTTGAGCGCCTGGGATACTTTTGCGTGGACGAGGATTCGCACCCCGGCCAGTTGGTGTTCAACCGGACGGTGCAGCTTCGGGACGCCTGGGCGAAGATCGAGAAGGCTCAAAAGAACGCGGGCTGAAAAACCAAAACCTTGGCCACGAATGAACGCGAATGAACACGAATAAGAAAGACCAAAAAGGGTTGTTGTTTTATTCGTGTGCATTCGTGTTCATTCGTGGCTGAAAGTCTTTTCGGAACACACATGATTATTTTGGGTATCGGCGGCATCCTCGGCGACGCGGCCGCGGCGGTGCTGAAGGATGGAGAACTGGTGGCGGCCGTCGAGCAGCGGAAGCTGGGGCGGCGGGCGCGGCCGGACGGGTTGCCGGAAGAGGCCATCGCGATGGCGCTCGGTCTGGCGGAGGCGACGCCCGAACAGGTGGACACGGTGGCCATCGTGCGGCCGCTCGCGGCGGGGCCGGAAACGGCGCTGCACCTGGCGCTGCGCGCTCAGTTTCCGAACAGCCGTGTGGCTCCGGTGGACCACCACCTGGCGCACGCGGCGTCGGCCTATTACGCGTCGCCTTACGGCGAAGCGACTGTGCTGACGCTGGACCGGGCGGGGGATTTCCGATGCGGCGCGCGGTGGGCGGCTCGCGGGAATCAGCTCACGCTCGAACGGGAGCTCTACTATCCGGACTCGCTGGGCGATCTTTATTGCCGCGTGGCCGAGTTGGTGGGATTCGATCCTGAGGCGGACTCGCACAAGCTGCAATGGCTGTCGGCGGCGGGCGAGGCGGGGATGGAGGATCTGTTCCTAGAAATCCTGGGCATGAAGGAGGGGGGCTGGCCGCGGATCGACCGGTCCTTTTTCGATAGCGACCGGCTGAGCCATGGCGGGTTCAGCGCGAAGATGTACGGGCGGCTGGGTCTGGACGAAGAAGCGGCGGTCCCGGCGGCGATGCATCCGGCGCTGGCGGCGGGGGTGCAGCGCGCCATCGAGCGGTCCGTGCTCGAGATGGCGGGCAGCGGCGAGAACCTGTGCCTGGCGGGCGGGTTGTTTCTGAACGCGCTGCTGGTTTCGACGATCGAACGTTCGGGGCGGTGGCGCAACGTGTTCGTGCAACCGGCGGCGGGCGATGCGGGGACGGCGCTGGGGGCGCTGTTCCACGCGTGGCACACGATCGGCGGGCGGA